>JBIIFN010000182.1:0-4137 GCA_044237325.1 Algoriphagus sp. | reverse complement strand
GCGGAAACCTCACTTTTGCCGGTACTCCTGAGGATCTGGCAAAGGAGAAAGGGAATTTTACTGGGGCCTATTTGTAAAAGGTTGTACCAGGTACCAGGTACAATGTACCAAGACACTTATCGAGCAGAATCCCGGTCCTAATGCAAATTCCTACTTTGTACTTGGTACTTAGTACATTGTACAATCTAGATACTAGCTACCTGCTACTAAAAGTACCACTCCCTTACCCAGCATTTTTCGGTCTAAAAGCGCCTGCAAGGCTAAAGGAGCCTCTTCTAGGCTGTATTTTTTGCTCACATGCTGCGCAATCCTGCCCTCCTGAATCCAAGCAAGCAGCTGACGAGTATTCTGGAAACTCGCCTTGGGCTCCAACTGGGAAAACTGCCCCCAAAAGACCCCGACCAGGGCACAGCCCTTCAGCAAAGGAAGATTTAACGATACCTGTGGGATTTCTCCATTGGCAAATCCCACGATCAGGTAGCGCCCTTTCCAGGCCATACCACGAACAGCTGCATCGGTAAAGCGCCCGCCTACAGGATCGTAGACCACGTCCACTCCTTTGCCATCGGTCAGTGCTTTGATGCGGGACTTGAGGTCCTCAGTTTCGTAGTTGATCGTCAAGTCAGCCCCCTTCGAACGGCAGAGCGCGAGCTTTTCCTCCGAAGATGCCGCCGCAATCACGCGGGCACCCATCAACTTGCCGAGTTCCACCGCGGCCAAGCCTACACCGCCGGCAGCGCCAAGCACCAAGAGCGTTTCTCCAGGCTGCAATGCTGCCCGATCCTTGAGGGCGTGGTAAGAAGTACCGTAGGTATACAGCGTTGTTGCCGCCACCTCGGCAGAAAGTCCCGAGGGCAAGGGAAACACCCGGTCAACGTCTACAGCGACCTTTTCGGCGAAGCCGCCCCATCCACAGAGCGCCAGCACCGGCTGCCCAAGTTCGAACCCTTGCACCTCCTCTCCCAAGGCACTGATGTGGCCGGCCACCTCCCCTCCAGGAGAGAAGGGCAGCGTGGGCGTAAACTGGTATTTATTTTGGATGATGAGCACATCTGGAAAATTTACGCCGCAGGCCTCCACGGAAATCAACACCTGGTTGGGGCCTGGAATAGGGATAGGTACCTCCTCTACGTGCAGGGTGTGAGGAAGTCCAAATTCGTGACAGACGAGTGCTTTCATGGTAGGGAGTTTTTGCCGAAGGCGTGGAAACACAAAAGAAGGAAAAAAGAAGGAAAATCGGCTCGAAAGGGATAATTTTGCCTGCATTTGTATCCTAAATCGACCCAAAGCCATGTCCGTAGCTGCCTACCTTGAAAAAAATAAAGACCGCTTTTTAGACGAACTTTTTGCCCTACTCCGCATCCCTTCGGTAAGCGCGGACCCAAAGTTTAAGCAGGACGTCGTAGCAGCGGCCAACTTTGTGAAAAACTCGCTCGAAAAGGCCGGAGCAGATCAGGTTGAAATCTGTGAGACCGCAGGCTACCCGATCGTCTACGGAGAAAAAATAATCGACCCCACGCTGCCTACTGTTCTGGTCTATGGCCACTACGACGTGCAGCCTGCAGATCCCTACGAACTCTGGGATTCCCCTCCTTTTGAGCCGGTGCTCAAGAAAACGTCCATTCACCCCGAAGGTGCGATTTTTGCGCGTGGCGCGGCAGACGACAAAGGACAATTTTACATGCACATCAAGGCTTTTGAAGCGATGATGGCGACAGGCGACCTCCCATGCAATGTCAAGTTTATGATCGAAGGGGAAGAGGAAATTGGCTCAGACAACCTGGACCAGTTTGTGCTCGCCAACAAGGAGCGCCTCAAGGCAGACGTGATCTTGATCTCGGATACCCACATGATTGGCATGGACAACCCGTCCATCACGGTAGGCCTTCGCGGCATGGCCTATATGGAAGTGGAAGTGACCGGCGCCAACCGTGACCTGCACTCCGGCACCTACGGGGGTGCTGTGGCCAACCCGATTAATGTCCTTTGCAAGATGATTGCGTCCCTCAAGGATGAAAACGAACACATCACCATCCCTGGTTTTTACGAAAAAGTGCAGGAACTCAGCGCAGCACAGCGTCAGCGCCTCAACGAAGCCCCTTTTGATCTTTCCGAATACAAAGGCAAGTTGGACATACAAGATGTACATGGGGAAAAGGGCTACAGTACCATCGAGCGCATTGGCATACGTCCTACGCTAGATGTGAACGGCATCTGGGGAGGCTACACAGGCGAGGGAGCCAAGACCGTGCTTCCTTCCAAGGCCTTTGCCAAAATTTCCATGCGCTTGGTCCCTGACCAGGACTGGCACGAAATTGCCACGCTTTTTGAAAATCATTTCAAGGCCATTGCTCCAGCCTCCGTGACCGTAAAAGTAAAAGCGCATCACGGCGGCGCTCCTGCCGTGGTGTCTGACTCCTCCCTGGGCTACCAAGCTGCAGAGGCAGCGATGGAAGAAACCTTTGGTAAAAGACCCATTCCTACCAGAGAAGGGGGGTCCATTCCAATCGTAGCCCTTTTCCAAAAAGAGCTCGGCTCCGACCCAATCTTGTTTGGCTTTGGACTAGACACCGATGCCCTTCACTCCCCCAACGAACACTATGGGGTTAAAAATTACTTGATCGGCATCGAAACCATCGCTGCCTTCTTCCGCCAGTTTAGCCGGCTCAACGGACATTAAATTCAGTCTACTTGCCGCGGTTGAGACTATTTTCAAACCCGCGGCCTGAGTTTCTTGTTTGTAAGCTAACCACCCCCTGCACATGACCTTTTCCACCAGCAACCTTCGTTTTGTTCTGCTCCTCGCGGTGCTCTTGACTCCAATCCTGGTGCAGGCGCAGCTGGTGAAACCTCCCGTTTGGAATATCCGACTTGAAGGCAAGGATCTCACCGTTGGAAAGCAGGCCACAGTCGTAATGGAGGCACAAATCCCGATGGGATGGTATGTGTATTCCAATGATTTTGACAAAAGCTTGGGGCCTTTGCTGACTGAATTTGTGCCGGCAAAGTCCAGTGATTTTTCCCTTGCGGGAAAGCTTCAGGCCATACAGCCGAAGAAGAAATATGACGAGGTTTGGGAAGGCGACGTGACCTATTTTATGGGAAAAGGACGCTTTGAACAACCCCTCACTTTGCTGGTCACTTCGGGCAAGGTTACCGGTTCCTTGGAGTACCAGATGTGCTCTGACCTGACCGGGCAATGCATCAATTACGAGTTGGACATCGAGCTCCCATTTACCGCAAAAGAAAATCCTGCCGCCGCTGAAGACCTTAAAAAAGTAGGCGCAGTTTTAGAGGAAGTTCCACTTGAAGAAGCAATACCCAGTTCCGATTCAACAGCAGGAACAGATTCAACAGTGGCTATACCTACCGATTCAGTTCCTGTAGCAACCCCCACACCGGATGAGTTTGCAGGGGAAGAAGAAACCGCTTCACTTTGGGGCTTTATGGTGCTGGCCTTCTTGGCTGGTCTAGCCGCACTGCTGACGCCTTGCGTGTTTCCCATGATACCGATGACGGTAAGTTTCTTTACCGGCAGATCCAAAAAACGATCCGAAGGCATTCGCCAGGCGTTTATCTACGGTATTTCAATTATTGGTATTTACACCGTTGCGGGTACTGCTGTTGCCGCGATCCAAGGGCCGGAGTTTGCCAACTGGCTGGCCACCCACTGGCTGCCCAACGTGTTTTTCTTCGGCATTTTCTTGGTCTTTGCCCTTGCCTTTCTGGGGATGTTTGAGCTTACTCTTCCTTCCAGTTTTGTCAATAAAATCGATGCGAAAGCTGAAAAAGGAGGCCTTGGAGGCGTGTTTTTTATGGCCTTTACCTTGGTCTTGGTTTCTTTTTCCTGCACCGGACCGATTGTAGGTTCCATCTTGATCTCCTCTGCAGGGGGAGAACTGATCAAGCCCGTATTGGGCATGTTTTCCTTCGGGTTGGCCTTCGCCATCCCCTTTACCTTATTTGCCATTTTCCCCGAGTGGATGCAGCGCCTTCCCAAATCTGGGGGCTGGCTGAATACCGTGAAGGTGGTCCTAGGCTTTTTGGAGTTGGCCTTGGCCTTCAAATTCCTTTCCATCGCCGACTTGGTCTACCACTGGGGCATTTTGGACCGAGACCTGTTCTTAGCCATTTGGA
>JBIIFN010000003.1:0-45294 GCA_044237325.1 Algoriphagus sp. | reverse complement strand
GTTAAGCCCTGCAGCGCCGATGGTACTGGGGTTACACCCGGGAGAGTAGGTCGCCGCCACATTATTTAAGCCCTTCGATTCACTTCGAAGGGCTTTTTTGTTTTTAGCAGAAATACCTGTCTGCGGTAGGCCTACCTACCGTAGGCATGGTACTTAGTACATTGTACTTGGTACATGATACTACCTCAGGCAGGTACAAATCCTCGACCCTCGTTTATTTCAGCGAATTGATTTTTTCTCCGATGTATTGAAGCGCTGGGGCGTAAATCTCAATTCCATGACCAACCTCAGAGTAAACTTTTGTTTCAACCAATGTTTTCAATTGCTTCTTGGCTACCTCCAAGGACTTTTTCAATGGGAAAAGTAGGTCTTGGTCGCCTAGTAAGAGGTAAACGGGTATGCTGACCTCCTCCAATTGCTTGCCCATGTAATAGGGCTTTTGTGCTTTGTCTAGGTAACGGCTAATTGCAAAAACCTCGTAGTCTACCAATAGTTGTTCCGCTTGGGCTGATATATGGTGGTTAGGCTTTGAAAAAATCGCGACATCTAAAAATTTAGAGACGTTCTCTTTGGTAGGCTTGAAAACTGGGAGCAAGTTGTAATACAAATTTTTTAAAGTCAGTGAAAAAGTTTGCAAGCAGCCTGGGTTCAATAAAAAGGCTGCCTTGATCCGATGAGGACTCACTATTCCGAATTTGAGGGCAATCAATCCTCCAAAAGAAGCTCCTGCAACAAAGGCTTGATCTAATTGAAGTTGGTCAAAAACCTCAGTTGCCCAATGCCCATAATCGAGCGACTTGATGTCGGGAGTTGATCCGTCACTTAGGTTTGGGAGCCCATTCGTTTCTACCATAAAAATCCGTAAAGAATGATTCAAGTGGTCCAAGCCTTTGTCAAAATCCCATATTAACGAAGTGGTCCGTGCACCAGGAAAAATCACGAGCGTATCTATGTATCCTTCTTGAGGCACAAGACTCCAAACATGTGTTTTGCCTAGTGAAGTTGAAACCTCAACTCTACCATACTGTCGGCCATTTAGTTTTTCCAATTGGCTTACCCAATTTTCAAAATAGTCTCTATCTGCACCTTCGCTTTTGAATTTGGATTGACTGTGGATTTTCATTTTGGTTGATAGGTAATAGTGAGTCGGATTGGTTTTTCAATAAAAAATCAAAAGTATAAATAGAAAATAAAACTTCAGATTTCTGAATGAGGTATTTACCTCCATCCCAATGGGGATAAATGCTCAAAGGACAAAAAATAGATGGAAGTTTCTTGGTTTATGCTTTCCCAATTGCCTCACAAATCCTCCAGATAATCAATCGGATTCAGGTAGAACATTTTCTTCCAGCCCTGCTTATCGCTATCAAGGCGCCAGAAATAAGGGATTGGGGTTACTATAGAATAGTGTAAGTGAGGTGGTTTACCTGCTGCATTCCCAGTTGTACCCACGGTACCCAGCTGTTCACCACCTCCTACCAAAGAGAAGTTTGATGTGGTAATTTCGTTTAGATGCGCATAATAATGCAAACGCCATTTGGGACCTAGAACTAAGACTATATTTCCACCAAGTTTGAGTTGGCCGGTATAAAGGACCAGTCCACTCGTAGCAGAACGAACAGGTGTTCCCTGTTTTGCAAAAATGTCCACTCCCTTGTGAGTTCCTGAAACTCCCCAAGGATAATACCAAAACGATTGTGGATGGTAGCTCGACTGTGAAGCTCCTTCAACAGGCATGGAATAATACTGTGGGTACAGCAGGCCCATACCAATTACCGTTAAAAGTAGGAGCCCCAGTTTTTTAAATCCCTTCATGGATTAAGTTGTTTTTCAAACAGTTGCAAAAAAAAGTACCAAGTACTAAGTATTAAGTACCAAGTAGGGATTCGTATTAGGACCTAAATGGTACTTCTGGAAGATCTTTGTACATGCCTGCCTGTCGGCAGACAGGGTACTTTGGGCCTGGTACAACTCATGGTACTTTGTACTCAGTACAAAAAAAGGCTACCTATTCGTAGCCTCCTTTCTTTTTCTCTCTTTTCTCTTCCTTTTTCTCCTTTGCAGTTTTAGTAGGCGCCTTCTTCGTCGCCTTCTGGGAATTCATGCCTTTAGCCATCGTTTTGGGGTTTAGTTTGTCCAATAAACTACTTATTTTTTAAAAATCGAAGAATTGCATCCTGTTTTTACTCCATAAAGCACTCAAGTATGAGCTTAATAATTCTCCTCCCTCGACTAACGTCTACCAGGTACTTCTCAAACCACCTCCACTACTACATCTTCCTTCTTCGCTACAAATCTCCCTACTTCCCAGAAAGGCTGTTCATGCAAACGCATGGTCTCTTCAAACCAGCCTTTATCGGCTGTTCCAACGGAAATGAGTAGCCCTCCGCTCGTTTGCGGATCGCATAAGGGCACTAAATCCATTCCGGTGACTCCGCTAACCTTGGCTGAATAAGCATTCCAGTTTCGGTAAGTATTGTCAGGGAAAATAAATTGGCTGATGTATTCCGATACACCCTCAATTAGGGGTAGTGCCTTAAATTCAAGTTGTACCGACAGATTTGCTCCTTCCGCCATTTCCATAGCATGGCCGAGCAAGCCAAAGCCAGTCACATCTGTCATTGCATGCACCTCTTCGTGATTACCGAGTACCTCACCGATAGCATTGAGCTGACAGGCAGTGTCTACCAAGCGCTGGTAGGCTTGCGGATCGATTTTTTGGCGCTTCAAGGCGGTGGCCAATACACCAATACCCAAAGGTTTGGTTAGAAAGAGCAAGTCTCCTTCCTTACTTCCAGTATTTTTTTTGATTTTTCTCGGGTGAACCAATCCATTCACAGAGAGCCCGAAAATCGGATCTTTGGCAGCAATCGAATGCCCACCTGCGAGTTCTATCCCCGCTTGTGCGCATGCATATTTAGCGCCTTCAAGGACTTTAGCAGCTAGTTCGGGTGCTAGCTTTTCCACGGGCCAACTTAAAATCGCATTGGCAAAAATGGGTTTTCCGCCCATGGCGTAAACATCCGAGATGGCATTGGTAGCGGCTATACGGCCAAAATCATAGGGATCATCTACGATAGGGGTAAAGAAGTCGACTGTATTGATCACTGCCAAATCCTCCGATACTTGATACACAGCAGCATCATCCTTACTAGCATTTCCTACCAACAGCTTTGGATCTTTCTGGCTGAAAGTGCCACTTGCGTTGAGGATTTGTTCAAGTATGGCTGGAGCGATTTTGCAGCCGCAACCAGAGCCTTCACTCCATTCAGTGAGTCGGATGGGAGATTGTTCCATGGAGGGTGTTTTTTGTTTGTATGAGTAAATCTAGCTGCGACTCCAAGTCTAAGTCATGTAGTCCCAGATGGGTTGTTTTCCCAGCTTCATGGCAGTCAAGATCATAGGTATAGGTCTTGTCGTAGTATCCTAAGAGGTTGGCAATCCAAGCAGCATGGTTTTTTGCTTTGATGTCATCCAGGGCCTGCTGCATGCGTAGCCCGCCGAGTTTCTTTTGGAGGCGTATCACAGCTTGAAGCAAATCCTCTTCTTCCAGGGAAGCGTATTCTTCTGCAATATGCGCAATACGTACTTCCTCAGTTTTTTCGATTTCAATTCGAAGACTCTTGGTCATCTGCTCGTAAAAAAGGTCTGGAAGGATGATGCGGCCTATCCTGCGGCTTTCCTTTTCTATCCATATAGGGACTTTTGAATCGAGTAGGCGTAGCTGTTCGGCTAGTAGGTTTTCAAATTGCTCCACGGTGGGTTGGGGTAATTGCCCGATGCCGCCAAAAGAAGACCCTTTATGATTTGCCAAGCCTTCCAAATCCACCACTTGCTCTCCACGTTTGCTCAGTTCATGTAATAGGACCGTTTTTCCAGTACCTGTTTTCCCTCCAAGGAGGAGCAGGGTGTAGGTTTGCCTCACGCAGGCATGGGTAAATGTTCGGTAGGTTTTGTAGCCCCCACCTAGTCGATACACTTGAATGCCTACCTGCCCCATGAGCCAGGAAAAGATCTGGCTTCGCATGCCACCACGCCAGCAGTACAGGATTATTTTTTTGTCTGGAAACCGCTTTAATGCCTCCTTTTGAAGGAGGTGAAATCGTGGCCCCACCAGTTCAAAGCCTTTGAGGGTTGCTTTTTCCGAACCGGCATTTTTATATAAGGTGCCCACCACGACCCGCTCCGCATCATTGAGAATTGGCATGTTGATCGCTCCAGGCACATGGCTTTGTGCATATTCGCCCTCACTTCGTGCATCCACGACAGGAATTTGTTGGCGTAGCTGCCAAAATTTTTCTAGGGAGACGATTTCTTCAATCATGCAGTGAGCGATAGGATAAAAAAAGCCGCAAAGGATTCTTTACGGCTTTCAAAGTGCTGTTGCGACAGGCTTAGAGTTGCGCGTCAAGCTTTTGTGCCAATACGGCCTTGGGAACTCCTCCCACTTGCTTGTCGACGATCTCACCGCCTTTAAAAAACAGAAGGGTAGGGATAGATCTGATACCGAAGGCTTGTGCTACGGATGGATTGGCATCCACATCTACTTTTCCAATAACTGCTTTTCCTTCGTAATCTCCTGCCAACTCTTCAATGACAGGGCCGATCATTTTGCAGGGCCCGCACCATTCTGCCCAAAAGTCTACCAAAACAGGTAGGTTTCCGGAGATGATTTCTTCAAAGTTTGCGTCGGTAATTTCAATTGCTTTTCCCATGATAGGCTTGGATTGGTATGGTTCTTTTTTCAAATATATTAGCAAAAGGCGATTGATTTAGAATTAGTTCCTCCCAAATTCAATTTATTGTCATTGATCTCAAGTCCAGCCCCTTTTTTACGCATCTTTTTTTATCGATCCATCACCTTGTAGGCCAATTCAGGCATTGCCTTTAGCTCTTTGATGAGGTCTGCACTAGGGTCGATGGTGAATTTTTTGGAGAACAGTTCTAAGCTGATATTCTCTTGTTGATCGACAACTTCTATGTACAACTTGGCGTCCCCCTTGTATTTTGCTGTGATGGCTTCCAGCTTTTCCATGACATCATAGGTCAGGTCATTCAGGTTGATATTGACCTTTAGACCTTTGATTAGTTTGCCACGGATCTCGCTGAGGAGGGTAATGCTGTTGATTTTAAATTCCAATTCATTTTCACTACCCCACTTTTTTTGGACAACAGCGCCGGACAAAAACAAAAACCAGCCCGTCATGAAGTACTGTTTGAACTTGACATAGTCCTCTCCAAAGAGGAAGAAGTTGAATGAGCCATGGTAGTCCTCGAGCGTTAAGGTACCGAAAGGTTTGCCATTTTTGGTCGTTCGGTGGGCAAAGCTAGCTACGGAGCCTGCCATGCGTAACTCATTTCTTCCTTTCAATGCCTCCAGGTCTGTGAGTGCCGTAAGCGTGGTATTGGTAAAGGAGTCGATCTCCAGCTGGTACTGGTCGAGCGGATGTCCTGAAATAAAGAGTCCCACGACCTCCTTTTCAATGCTGAGTTGCTGCATTTGCGAAAAGGGTTCCATGACAGGAACCGTCGGCAAGGGAATCTCAGCTGACCCGCTGTTGCCTCCAAAAAGGCTCACCTGGGCACTGTCTTCTTCCTGCTGGATCTTTTGAGCGTAGCGGGTAGCTTTTTCAATCAAGGATAGGTCTCCCTCTGGCGCTTCGAGGTACTGTCGGCGGTGGTACTCTTTGAAGCAATCAAAGCTCCCTGCCATGGCCAAGGCTTCCATGGTTCTTTTGTTGAGGCCGCGTGAATTGACACGCTTGGCGAAGTCAAAGATGGTGTTGTAGGCACCTTTGCTTTCACGCTCCTTGATGATTTCTTCCACTGCAGCGGTGCCAGCACCTTTGATGGCAGCCATGCCAAATCGAATTTCCCCGGCGGCATTGACCGTAAACCCACTTTTGGACTCATTCACGTCGGGTCCGAGTACCGCGATGCCCATGCGTCGACATTCTTCCATGAAAAAGGTCACCTGTGTGATGTCATTCATGTTATTGCTCAACACGGAGGCCATGTATTCGGAAGGGTAGTTTGCCTTCAAATAGGCCGTTTGGTAGGCAATCCACGCGTAACAGGTGGAGTGTGATTTGTTGAAGGCGTAGGAGGCAAAAGCTTCCCAGTCGGTCCAGATTTTTTCCAATTTTTTAGGATCGTGTCCTTTGGCGGCAGCTTGATCCACAAACTTTGGCTTCATCTTATCCAAAACGTCTTTTTGCTTTTTACCCATGGCTTTCCGCAGGACGTCTGCCTCGCCCTTTGTAAATCCGGCGATTTTCTGGGAGAGGAGCATGACTTGCTCTTGGTAAACCGTGATTCCGTAGGTTTCTTCGAGGTATTCTTTCATGTCCTCCAAATCATAGGAAATAGGCTCAATGCCGTGTTTTCTTTTGATAAAGGAGGGGATATAAGCCAACGGCCCTGGGCGGTAGAGCGCGTTCATGGCAATCAAATCCGCAAAAACAGTAGGCTTTAGTTCGCGCATGTACTTTTGCATACCCGGACTTTCGTATTGAAAGATGCCGACAGTGTCGCCACGCTGAAAGAGCTCGTAGGTTTTGATATCGTCGATCGGAAAGGCATCTGCATCGAGCTGGATGCCGTGTCTCTCTTTCACGATTTTGATGGCGTCCTTGATCAAGGTCAGGGTTTTTAGACCCAAGAAGTCCATTTTCAACAAGCCTGCATATTCAACAACAGCATTGTCAAATTGCGTACACACCATGTCTGAATCCTTGGCTAAGGCCACGGGAACGAAGTTGGTGATGTCGGAGGGCGTAATGATCACCCCGCAGGCATGGATGCCTAGGTTGCGGATTGATCCTTCAAGTACTGCGGCTTGGTTGATGGTTTTTGCGGAATCATCTAGTCCTTGTGAGATCCGAATGAGTTCCTCCGCCTTCTGAAGAAGTTCTCCTTGACCCTTCAGTTTGTCCAATAGGGCAGGCCTATTTTTGGCAAGCTCAAACAAGGATTTGAGCTTGATGTCAGGCACTAAGTTGGCCAGCCTTCCCGCTTCGGCAAGCGGCAGGTTCAGTACCCGGGCAGTATCACGGATGGCAGATTTTGCCGCCATGGTACCGTAGGTGATGATCTGGGCGACTTGGTTGGATCCGTATTTTTTGATCACGTAGTCGATCACAGCTTGACGACCTTCGTCGTCAAAGTCAATGTCAATATCGGGTAAGGATACCCGGTCAGGATTTAGAAATCTCTCAAAAAGGAGGTTGTAGGCAATCGGGTCCACGTTGGTGATGGCCACGCAATAGGCTACGGCCGATCCTGCTGCGGATCCTCGTCCTGGGCCCACCGAAACACCCATGTCACGGGCTGCTCGGGTAAAGTCCTGGACAATCAAAAAGTAGCCTGGATATCCTGTATTTTCGATGGTTTGCAGCTCAAAGTCTAGCCGCTCTTGTATTTCGGGGGTGAGTTCAGGATATCGCTTTTTAGCACCCTCGTAGGTCAGGTAGCGGAGGTAAGCGTTTTCACCACGTTTGCCGCCGTCCGCCTCGTCTTCTGGATGCTTAAATTCTTCCGGAATGTCAAATTTTGGCAACAATACCTCTCGAGCAAGCTTGTAGGCTTCACACTTGTCCACGATTTCTTGGGTGCAAAGAATCGCCTCCGGCAAATCGGCGAAAAGTTGCTTCATTTCCTCTGGACTTTTGAGGTAAAACTCGTCGTTTGGAAAGCCAAATCGAAACTCTCGGCCTCGCTTGCCCACATACTTTTTAGGCTTATCTACTAGCTCCCCATCCTTTACACAAAGCAAAATATCGTGTGCCTTTGCATCGCCCTTTTCATTATAGTAGCTGTTGTTGGCGGCGAAGTACTTGACGCCATGCTTGTGCGCAAACTCAAGCAATACCTCGTTGACTTTGTCTTCTTCGGGGATGCCGTGGCGGTTCAGTTCTACGTAAAAATCTTCTCCAAACTGCTCTTTCCACCAGAGAAAGGCTTCTTCGGCTTGCGTTTCTCCCACATTGAGAATCAAATAGGGGATCTCTCCCCAGATACCGCCTGTGGTGGCGATCAAGTCTCCTTTAAACTGCAACAGTAGCTCCTTGTCAATGCGAGGCACGTAGTAGAAACCATCGATATTGGCATAGGAAGCTAGCTTGGCCAGGTTGTGGTAGCCGGCCTTATTTTTTGCCAGAAGTACGGTTTGGTAGCCATCGTCTTTGGCTGCTTTGTTTTTTCGCTCTCGGCATAGGTTAAATTCCCCACCAAGAATTGGGGTGATGTCCTTGCTCATGGCTTCCTTCACAAAGTGAAAGGCCCCCATCATGTTGCCATGGTCGGTCATGGCTAGCGCTTTCATGCCCAATGCCTTGGCCCTGGCAACGAGTGCAGGGATTTCTGAAGTTGCCTGCAGTACCGAAAACTGGGTATGAACGTGTAGGTGGGTGAAGGGACTGTCTACCAAGTCCACTGTACTGCTGACGCTTGGTTTTTTGCCCCCTACACTACTGCTAGGTGTCTCCGACTTCTGAGCAAAGTTGGCCTCTGCAAGTTGTGGTGCTTCGTAGCGCACCTCTTCCAAGGCCACTCCTGGTTCAGTGGTCTGAATTTTTTGACTGATTAACCCAAAAAAGCATCGGGCAGTGGCAGCTACATCGTAGGCCGCATCGTGGGCATCTCCAAAGCCTTCTCCAAAGAGCTTTTGGTGTAGCTCGGTTAAGGTCGGCCATTTAAACTTACCTCCTTTACCCCCAGGTAACGCACAAAAATTAGTAGAAATGTCCTTGGTGTCCAGCTCAGCTTTGCCCTCAAAGGGCATGACTAGCGCTGCGCGTAGAAACTCTGAGCCAACCACATGGATGTCAAAGCCAATATTATGTCCTACCAAGTAGGTGGACTGTGCCACATCCTCTCGAAAAATTTGGAGGATGTCTTGTAGCGGGTGCCCCTCTTCTAAGGCGCGCTTGGTAGAGATGCCGTGTACTTTCTCCGCATTGAAAGGAATGGTAAATCCCTCTGGGCGAATGATGTAATTTTTGTTGGAAAGTAGCTTTCCCCGAGCATCGTGCAGCTGCCAGGCCAACTGAACAAGCCTTGGCCAGTTGTCAAGGTCTGACATGGGGGCATTGTAGGATCTGGGTAAGCCGGTGGTTTCGGTATCAAAAATTAGGTACATGGGGTGTTCGCGATTGAGTGTTCAAATTAGGGCTTAATACGGTAAGCAAAAAATGGCATGACGGAAATTGTCGCAAAGACTTTCTTATAATGCCTGATTATTTTGTTGGGTTTTCAAGTAGCTGAATACCAAAGTTCTAAAAATCAAAAAAGGAATTCTATTTTTGAATTTTAGGTCAGAAAAGTAATTTTTTTGAATGCTTAGTTACCGCTTATCCTCCCAAGGCATGTAAATCACCTTCTTGGTCTCAAAAAATTCCTCTTTGAAATAATCCTCGAGATGGTAGCTGACATAGGACTTACCTGTCTCTTCCATTTCCTCGTCTACATCGCCGCCTTTCAGGTAGAGGATGCCGTTCGGATAGTCATTGATGTCCTCCTTTTTAATTTTTCCCTTCACCCAAGGGTAAAATTGGATCATGCGCGTGACCGCTCGGCTCACCACAAAATCATACTTCCGTACTAGCGATTCCGCACGGGCTTGCTGCGCTTCTACATTGGTCAATTTGAGTGCTTTGGCAACTTCTTTCACCACGGTGATTTTCTTGCCAATCGAATCTACCAAATGGAAATGGGTATCTGGAAATAGGATCGCCAGCGGGATGCCAGGAAAGCCGCCACCTGTACCAATATCCAATACCTTGGTGCCCGGTTGAAACTTCAGCACCTTGGCGATGCCTAGGGAATGGAGCACATGGTGCACGTAAAAATGATCCATGTCCTTCCGACTGATCACGTTGATCTTGCTGTTCCACTCTTCGTATAGGGGTTGCAGCTGCTCCAATTGCTGCAGCTGCCCTTCGGTGAGTTCTGGAAAGTAGGAGACAAATAAGGTACGCGGTGAGGACATTACAGCTGATTTTTTTTGCCAGACGCAATTTCATACAGCAACTCACGAGAGCGGTGCAGTTGGGCTTTCACGGTGCCAAGAGGCTTGTCTAGTTCCTGTGCAATTTCCTCGTAAGAAAGCTCGTCGAAGTAGCGCAACTTAACCAGTGTGCGGTACTTTGCAGGAAGCTTGTCAACAAAGAGTCGCACCATTTCGATGCGTTGTGTTTTGATAAACTCGTCCTGAGGATTATCGTCTTTATCCGCCACATCCATGGTGACCGCGTTGCCATTATCGTCCGATAGGGTATTGTTTAGGCTCATGGTTTTGAGCTTTTTCTTTCGGATAAAATCGATGGTATTGTTTGTGGCAATGCGAAAAAGCCAAGTAGAAAAAGTAAACTCTTTTTTAAAGCGCTCCAGGTTGCGGAAAGCCTTGGCAAAGGCCTCCATAGTCAGGTCCTCAGCATCATCCGTGTCGCGGATCATTTTGAGGATCATAAAGTAAACGGCCTTTTTGTAACGCTTCATCAAGGCAGCGTAGGCGGCTTGGTCTTTGCCGAGCACTGCTCGGTCGATGAGCTCAAAATCCTCTAGGGCCTTGGCTGAAAATCCGCGCTCGAGTTCGTTCATTTTGTGGTTTTTGCCTGATAAGAGATGGATCCCAACACCCAGAAATACGCCAAATACAATAAGTCGTTGACGAGAAATTTTATTTTAGGTTGTGTGCCCTGCATTGTTTTTGACGTAGCCTTGAAAATGGCTCTTAACAAAATCGAGCGCGCAACCATACTACCCAAAACGACGGCTAAATATTCCCATTGCCCGCCGACACCAAAATAAATCAACAAACCAAGTCCGCCGATCCAGTAGAGTGCGTGGGATATGCCGAACATACCCATTTTTCGTTTGTCTTCCACACGAAAGTAGCGTTCTGCATGCAAGCTTTTCTTTTCTTGCTGCACATATTCCTTTAGTGTTTCTTTTGGGGCAGCAACCGTAATCGCGGTTGGGTCAATCACAACTTTGGTGTTTTCTCCCGTAGCATAGGTATTGACAAATACGGTATCATCGCCTCCCTCTACGTCCCAGAAGCCTTTGAAGGCATTTACATCCATAAAAAAGCTTTTTCGGTAGCATAGGTTTTTACCTGTGCCCATGAAAGGAGACTTCCACAAAGCGAATGAAAAGTAAAATAGTGTCCTTAAAATGGTTTCAAATTGGATCCATTCGTTCAAGGTTCCAGGCTTTGCTTCATAGCCTGAATAGCCAAGGGCAAAGGTTTTCCCTTCTTCTCTCACAGGTGCAGTCATCTTGCGAATCCATTGATTAGATACGGGCAACGTATCTGCATCGGTGAGTAGAATGATGTCGTTCTTAGCTACTTTGATGCCTAAGGTGATTGCAAATTTCTTGGCTGTGACGTGTTTCGGAGTATACTTGATGGTTACCGAGCGTAGTTTGGGGTAGCGGGCCATGAGGTCTTCCAATAGACGCTTGGTGCGGTCACTACTTTGGTCGTTGACAATCATGACGTCAAACCTTGGGTAGTCCTGCTCAAAAAGTTTCGGAATCAGCACCTTAAGGTGTTGAAATTTGTTGCGCGCAGTTACCAATACAGTAACGCCTTCCTCTGGGTATTGTGCGAATGTCTTTTTCGGTGAGGGTTTATACCAGGCAGTTCGACTAAACACCATTAGGAGAAATACCCCTTGGATGACGATGCCGAAAGCGAAGAAAAACCACAATAAAAATAGGCCCATAGGTCAATTTTGCTGGGCAAATATAAAATCAATTTCAGCAACTCATTTAAGAATAAGTGGATATTTTTGCACCATCAATGCTATAGGCGGTAGCGTTTCGCTAAAGCCAGACCCTGTGCTCCCAATGAAGTTTGTTTTAGAGAAAAAAGATACCCAAACCCGCGCTCGAGTGGGCACCTTGACCACTGACCATGGGGCCATCCAGACCCCAATTTTTATGCCGGTGGGTACGGCAGGCACCGTCAAGGCGGTGCACCAGCGGGAGCTTAAAGCAGATGTACAGGCACAAATAATTTTAGGGAATACCTACCATCTCTACTTAAGGCCTGGGCTCGACATCCTGGAAACTGCCGGAGGGCTACACAAATTTATCGGTTGGGACCGCCCCATGTTGACCGATTCGGGTGGCTACCAGGTGTTTTCACTTGCCAATACCCGAAAAATCAAGGAAGATGGGGTCACCTTCAAGTCACACGTCGATGGATCGAAGCACTTTTTCTCTCCAGAGGGGGTGATGGATATACAGCGCACCATTGGGGCCGACATCATCATGGCCTTTGATGAGTGCACGCCCTATCCCTGCGAATATGCCTATGCACGAGCGTCCATGGACATGACCCACCGCTGGTTGCTACGCTGCCAGGACCGATTTGATACCACCGAAGGTAAGTATGGCTACAGCCAATCTCTTTTTCCCATTATCCAGGGCTCGGTGTACAAAGATTTGCGCATTCAAAGTGCGGAATTCATCGCCAAGCAAGGAAGAGAAGGCAATGCCATAGGCGGTCTTTCTGTGGGAGAGCCCGCCGAACTGATGTACGAAATGACGGAATTGGTCACCGACATCCTACCACAGGATCGCCCAAGGTACTTGATGGGTGTAGGTACGCCTGCCAATATTCTAGAATGCATCGCCCTAGGCGTGGACATGTTTGATTGTGTGATGCCCACGCGCAATGCACGAAACGGCATGCTGTTTACCTCGGAAGGAATCCTCAATATCCGTAATGAAAAGTGGAAGGATGATTTTAGTCCCATAGATCCAGCGATAGGAAATGAAGTAAGTAGTACCTATTCGAAGGCCTACTTGCGGCACCTGATGGTGTCTAAGGAAATTTTGGCTGCGCAAATTGCAAGCATCCACAATCTGGCCTTCTATCTTTGGCTTGTAAAGCAGGCCAGGGAGCATATCCAGGCAGGGGATTTTGGCAGCTGGAAGGATGCCATGGTCAAAAAAGTAAGCAACCGACTGTGAGATGAAGCTACTGGACAAACTGATCATCAAGGATTTTCTGAAGACCTACTTTTTTGTAGTGGTCCTACTGATCCTTGTGGTATTGGTTCTGGACTTCACCGAAAAAAACGACACCTACATTCGTAACCAGGTGCCTGCCAAGGATATTTTGAGCTATATGGGCAACTATGGTCTGTATCTCAACAACCTGCTGACGCCCATCACGGTATTTATTGCTGTTATTTTTATTACCTCCAAGATGGCTGGCAGAACTGAAATTGTAGCCATCTTGAGTTCAGGCATCAGTTTTACCCGGCTGTTGAGACCTTTTCTGCTTGCCGCAGCGATGATAGGGGCAGTGAGTTTCTTGTTGAATGGCTGGGTCTTGCCACTCGCTACTGCCGGTGTGGCTAAGTTTCGGATGCAATACCTAGAAAAGGGAGAAGCCTCCACCGATCCCAATATCCACATCAAGGTGGGGCCAGATGCTTATGCCTACATCAGTCGATTTTACAAAACGAGCAATACGGGCTATAACTTTACGCTGGAAGAAATTCGCGATGGTGAGCTGCTCTCCAAACTTTCCTCGGACCTCATTCAATGGGACACCACCAAAAACGTGTGGAGGCTAGAAAACTGGCGTTTGAGGGTATTGAAGGAGCGGGGAGAGGAATATACTACGGGTGTATCCATGGATACGGTGCTTTCCATTTCACCTGCTGACTTTGACCTGCCCGAGAATCACCACGAAACGCTCAAACTCCCGGAGTTGAGCAGGCAGATCCGCCTTTTAGAAGACCGTGGTGCCGACAACGTGAGCTACTACCGTATCGAACGCATTGTTCGTTTCATGTCTCCTTTTGCATCCATCATCCTCACCTTCATTGGTGTGATCATGTCTGCCCGCAAAACCCGTGGGGGTTCGGGATTCCAGATTGCCATGGGCTTTTTCCTTGCCTTCGTGTACATCCTTTTGTTTATCCTATCGCGGACGTTTGCTGAGGCAGGTACGGCATACCCTGTACTGGCAGTTTGGATTCCCAACATCCTGTTTGCGGTCACGGGTTTGATTCTCTACAAAACAGTTCCTCGGTAATGGGCTTAGCTACGCTCAAGGACTACCTGCTCCTTCACTTCATTGTGTTGATTTGGGGCGTTACGGCAATTTTGGGCTTGTTGATTAGTTTGCCCCCATTAGAACTCGTCTTCTACCGTACCCTGCTCGCCGCAGCAGGTGTAGCCGTGGTGATGGGGTATCGGAAAGAATCCCTACGCATGGCTCCACGGGAGCTGCTAAAAATCGCTGGGGTAGGCGTACTAATTTCTCTACATTGGATTTTCTTTTTTTGGTCGGCCAAAGTATCAACAGCTTCCGTATGTTTGGCGGGTATGGCCACTACTTCTCTTTGGACAGCCTTTGTGGACCCAATAATCAACAAAAAGCGGGTAAAGCTATATGAAGTTGCTTTGGGACTTCTGGTGATTTCTGGTCTTTTGGTCATTTTCCAATTTGAAAATGGCTACTGGCTGGGACTCTCAATGGCCTTGGTGGCGGCGTTTTTGAGCGCCCTATTTTCTGTCCTTAATGGACGATTGACTCTTCGTCATAGCCCCTACCAAATCACTTTTTACGAAATGGGTGCAGCTAGCTTAATAGCATTGTTGTTTTTGCCGATTTATTCCTATCTCGATGGCTCAGTTATTCAATGGTCTTGGAAAGGGCTGGATTGGCTTTGGCTCCTTATTTTGGGAGGAATTTGTACGGTGTATGCATTCTCCGTTTCGGTGGAATTGATGAAGCGCTTGCCCGTTTTTTCGATCAACCTAACCATCAACTTGGAGCCGGTCTACGGGATCCTATTGGCAGTAGTTATTTTTGGGGAAAAGGAAAAAATGACCGACCAGTTTTACTACGGTACGGCCATCATCCTGGTGTCGGTATTGATCTATCCGGTGCTTAACTATTGGAACAAGCGTCGAAAAAAGGTAGCGGCCGCTCAGTAGTTTGTTGGCTCAAAGCTGTACACTAGAGACAAAGTTATTGCTTGGCCAAGCAAGGCCCTCAGGTAGCTGATCAAACAAGCCAAACACACTTGATCCAGATCCCGACATGGCAGCATAGTAGGCTCCTGCCCCGTACAATTTTGACTTAATTTCAGCGATTGTAGGGTGATTTTTAAAGATGCTGGCTTCGAAGTCGTTGACCAATTCGTCCTTCCAGCGGCTACGGTCGGCAAGAATATCCTCCAAGGGAGCCTTGGGAGCCGCAGGAATGACCCCTGCATAGGCCTCTTTTGTGCCCACATGGATGCCTGGATGAACCAATACCAAGTAGGATCCTTTGAGAGATAGGGGACTGGGATCAAGTAGCTCTCCTCTGCCACGGGCAATTTTCGGGGTATTCTCTATGAAAAAAGGACAGTCACTTCCAAGTTCTGCCGCGTACTCTTCGAGGAAGAAATCATCCAAATGGAGGTCAAAGAGGTTGTTCATGAGCTTCAGGGCAAAAGCTCCATCTGCCGAACCACCACCCAGGCCGGCACCCATGGGAATGTGCTTGTGCAGGTGAATCTGCAGCGGAGGGAGCCCCTGAAAATCCTTTTTGAGGAGCTTCTCTGCCTTTAAGATCAGGTTGTCCTTTGGATCACCAGGCACAACTAGGCCAGTGACATTCCAAGAAGGGGTTTTATCTACGATCATTTCCAACGCATCGCAAAGGGGGATAGGCACCATGCAGGTTTCGATGTCGTGGTAGCCGTCGTTCCTTTTTTTGGTGATGTGGAGGCCGAGATTGATTTTGGCGTTGGGAAAACTGATCATGGCGATGCAGGGTTTGGACAAAAGTAAGGGAAAAAGGGAATACCGGCGATGCACGCTCCCTTTTTAAAAAATTGAAGCCTCTTTGTTGAAATAATTATCATTTCTTAGGGCAAATACTTTTTTCATTAACCAAAATGATAGTGAATGTCAAAAAAATTAAAAAAAGTGAAAATCGATAGAATATTTTGAGAAGAACAATTTTAGGAGTCTATTTTTTAATACTATTTCATATAATTCATATTTTAACCAATTTAATTTGGTAAAAATTAATTTAACCCCTCTTTTTTTGCCGATAAATTAGGTATTTGAAGAATTAAATGATGTAATTCTAATTATAGATTTTTATTATTGTTAATGAATTGGCTGCTGAGGTAGCTTTTTTGATTGACATGACAACTTACTCCTTGCTTCTCCTGCGTTTTTTCCTCCTCTTTTCACCGCAAACGTGAGGCACTAGATCTGTATATCCCTATAGCGCTAAAGTGTCTCGGTAAACTGAGGCACTTTTTTATTTACCCTACCATGAACCAAAATCCCCTTAAAAAATACAGCTGGGAAATCAGCGACAACCCCGAACATCCTGCCGGCAGGGCGATGTTGTACGCTACGGGCCTATCGGACAAAAAGATGAAGCAGCCCTTCGTGGGCATTGCCAGTTGCGGCTACG
The DNA here is from genome assembly GCA_044237325.1 of Algoriphagus sp. Classification (GTDB taxonomy): domain Bacteria; phylum Bacteroidota; class Bacteroidia; order Cytophagales; family Cyclobacteriaceae; genus Algoriphagus. Next base: position 28,844 of record JBIIFN010000003.1, on the reverse strand, counting down.
AAAGTAATCCCTGCAACATGCACCTCAACGACTTTGCTGCCTTAATCAAAGCCTCCTCACAAGAAGAGGAGCTGACGGGATTGGTATTTAATACGATTGGAATATCTGACGGCACCTCCATGGGAACCCTAGGCATGCGCTATTCCTTGGTTTCTAGAGAGATCATTGCCGATTCCATTGAGTCTTTCATCTTAGGTCACTCTTTTGATGCATGCGTAGCAGTGGCGGGCTGCGATAAAAATATGCCGGGCGCCATCATGGGCATGCTACGTATCAATCGGCCCAGCATCATGGTCTATGGGGGTACTATTGCCTCAGGGCTTTATAAAGGAGAAAAGCTCAACATCGTCTCAGCCTTTGAGGCTTTTGGCAAAAAGGTGCAAGGCAGCATCTCCGAGGAAGATTACGAAGGGGTAATTCGTAACGCCTGCCCCGGCGCAGGTGCCTGCGGTGGGATGTATACGGCAAACACCATGTCCTCTGCCATCGAGGCCCTAGGCATGTCCTTGCCCTATTCGGCATCCAATCCTGCCAATTCCCCCGAGAAAATCAAGGAATGCCAGGATGTTAATCACTACCTCAAGGTGCTATTGGAGATGGACCTCAAACCAAAGGACATCGTCACCCGCAAAAGCATTGAAAATGCAGTCCGCGTAGCCGTTGCCCTCGGCGGAAGTACAAATGCCGTGCTTCACCTCCTGGCCATCGCCCGAACAGCAGGGGTTGCGTTTACCTTGCAAGACTTCAAAGCGCTCAACAGCAAGACCCCACTTTTAGGGGATTTTAAGCCATCGGGAAATTTCCTTATGGAAGACTTACACGAGCAAGGTGGTCTCCCAGCCTTCATGAAGTATTTTTTGGAAAAAGGTTTTCTCCATGGAGACTGCCTTACCGTGACTGGGAAGACCCTGGCGGAAAATTTGGAAAAGGTGGAGGCACTCGTGCCCTCAAAAGTAAACGTGATCCATCCGGTGGAATCCCCAATAAAAGATACTGGGCACCTCTGCATCTTAGCTGGAAACCTCGCCCCTGAAGGTGCAGTAGCGAAAATTACCGGTAAAGAAGGTCGCCTTTTTACGGGGCCTGCCAAAGTATTTGACTCTGAGTTGGATGCTAACAATGCCATCCGTGACCATCAGGTCAAGGCAGGCGATGTCTTGGTCATCCGTAATGTAGGTCCAAAAGGAGCTCCGGGCATGCCCGAAATGCTGAAGCCTACCTCCATGCTCATTGGCGCAGGATTGGGAGCTGACGTTGCCTTGATCACCGATGGCCGTTTTTCTGGAGGTACCCATGGCTTTGTCGTAGGACATGTCACCCCAGAAGCCTGGTGCGGTGGACCCATAGGTTTGCTCCAAGATGGTGACCTGATCACTATAGATACAGACCGCCAAAGCCTATCCGTGGACCTAAGCGAAGCCACCTTTGCTTCCCGCAAAAGCACCTGGTCCCCAAAGCCGATCGAAGGACTTCAAGGTACCCTCAAAAAGTACAACCAGCTCGTAGCTACGGCCTCGGAAGGTTGTGTAACCGATAACTTTTAACGCCATGGAAACAAAGATGAGAGGTGCAGACATGGTTGTTCGTTCGCTGATTGCCGAGCAGGCAGAACTGATTTTTGGCTATCCAGGTGGAGCCATCATGCCTGTATATGATGCGCTTTACGACTACCACGGACAGATCAAGCACGTGCTCACGCGGCACGAGCAAGGCGCCATCCATGCGGCTCAAGGCTATGCGCGCGTTTCAGGAAAAGTAGGCGTTTGCCTCGCTACTTCAGGGCCTGGAGCAACGAACCTCATCACAGGCTTGGCAGATGCACAGATTGATAGCACGCCCTTGGTGTGCATTACTGGTCAAGTTGCCGCTCACCTTCTAGGTACGGATGCGTTTCAGGAGACGGACATGATGGGAATCTCCATGCCAGTCACCAAGTGGAATATCCAAGTACGCAGGGCAGAGGACATTGGACCGGCCATCGCCAAAGGCTTTTTCATTGCCCGTTCGGGACGACCCGGGGCGGTGTTGATAGACATTACTAAAAATGCACAGACAGAATTCGGTGAGTTTCATTACCAGCCCTGCCAGGAGTTTAGGTCTTACAAATCGCATCACCCGATAAACCAGACCTCGATAGCAGAAGCCGCGGCTTTGCTCAATGCAGCCGAGCGTCCCTACTTACTATTTGGACAGGGAGTCATCTTGGGAAAGGCAGAAGCGGAGCTGGTTCAGTTTCTCGACAAATCAGGCATTCCCGCTGCCTGCACCTTGCTCGGTTCGGGTGCACTATCGGAAGAGCATCCCAATTACGTGGGGAAGTTGGGCATGCACGGCAACTATGGCCCCAACTTGCTAACCAATCAATGCGACGTGTTGATCGCCGTAGGCATGCGCTTTGACGACCGAGTGACAGGTGATTTGTCGCGCTATGCCAAGCAAGCCAAAATCATCCACCTCGAGCTAGACCCTTCTGAGATCAATAAAATCGTAAAAACAACCGTCGCTATCCAGGGAGATTGCAAGGAAAGCCTCTCTAACCTGACTGCAGCCATTCTTCCCAAGGCCTATCCGGCTTGGATGAACAAGTTCAGGGTTCTGGAGGAGCAAGAAAAAGATGCGGTGGTACAGCACGACCTCACACCCACCAAAGTAGGCTTGACCATGGGAGAGGTGATTCACCACATCAACCGATACAAGGCCGACGATGCGGTACTCGTCACCGATGTGGGCCAGCACCAAATGATTGCTTGGCGCTATTTCAACTATAAAAAGACACGAACACAGTTGACTTCAGGTGGCCTCGGTACCATGGGCTTTGCATTGCCTGCTGCATTAGGGGCTCAGCTCCACGATTTTTCTAGGCAGGTAATCTGTGTAGTAGGGGATGGAGGCATTCAGATGACCATCCAAGAGCTTGGCACCATCATGCAAACGAAGGCGCCCGTAAAGATTGTGCTGCTCAACAACAACTACCTAGGTATGGTGCGGCAGTGGCAACAGCTATTTTTTGACAAGCGCTACTCCTTTACGGAGTTGGACAATCCAGACTTCATCAAATTGGCCGAGGCGTACAGCATCAAGGCCCAAAAAGTTTCCGACCGATCCGACCTTCAAGAGGCCATCGAAGATATGCTGATTCACGATGGGCCCTACTTCTTGGAAGTGGTCGTGGAAAAGGAGGACAACGTGTTTCCAATGATTGCCACGGGCTGCTCTGTGGAAGAAGTTCGTCTCCATTAATTCCGACTCATGAAACGCTATACCCTATTTGTCATCGCCGAAAATTTTATTGGGGTTCTCAACAGGATCACAATCATTTTTACCCGCAGGGGCATCAACATCGACGCCCTCACCGCCTCCGAAAGTCGAATTCCTGGCGTGCACCGCATCACCATTGAGGTGACGGCGACGGAAGAAACCGTGGTGCATTTGGTCAAACAAATTGAAAAAATCATCGATGTCATCAAGGCCTTTCACCACGAAGACAGTGGGGTAGTGTACCAAGAGTTGGCCTTATACAAGATCCCGAGCTCCCGACTTGATGGGGGATTGGAAAAAATCATCCGGGACCACCATGCCAAAATCATCGCAGCAGAACCAGATTTTGTGGTGCTGGAACTTACCGGCCACAAGGAAAAAACACGAGAGCTGCTCGAGATTTTGAAAGGCTACGGCATCGTGGAATTTGCCCGCTCGGGTAGGGTTGCTGTGGCCAAACGCATGCTTACAATCGATTCATATGTCAACTAATCTCAACTAAGACTACTTACCTATTAAACACCTGCACTCATGAAACTCAAATTTGGAAACGTTGAAGAAAACGTAGTTACCCGCGAGGAATTTCCCCTTGAAAAAGCAAAAGAAGTACTCAAAGATGAAGTCATTGCGGTCATTGGCTATGGCGTTCAAGGTCCTGGGCAAGCGCTCAACCTTCGGGACAATGGCTTTCACGTCATCGTGGGGCAGCGCCAAGGTTCCAAAACCTGGGATAAAGCCATCGCAGACGGCTGGGTGCCTGGAGAAACTTTATTTGATATTGAAGAGGCTTGCGCACGCGGTACTATCCTCCAATACCTACTTTCTGATGCAGGGCAGATTACCCTTTGGCCAACGGTAAAGAAACACCTCAGCCCTGGTAAGGCGCTCTATTTTTCCCATGGATTTGGCATCACTTACAAGGAAAAGACAGGCATCGTGCCTCCCGCAGACATTGACGTAATCCTTGTGGCACCTAAGGGTTCGGGCACCTCTCTGCGTAGGATGTTTGTGGAAGGCCGAGGGCTCAACTCCTCCTACGCCATCTTCCAGGACGCTACAGGTCGTGCCAAAGACCGTGTGGTTGCGCTTGGTATTGGCGTGGGTTCGGGCTACTTGTTTGAAACTGATTTTTACCGTGAAGTAACCTCCGACCTGACAGGCGAGCGGGGTACGCTGATGGGAGCTATCCAGGGAATTTTCGCAGCTCAGTACGAAGTGCTCAGAGCCAATGGACATACGCCATCTGAAGCATTCAACGAGACGGTAGAAGAATTGACTCAGTCCTTGATGCCCCTAGTAGCAGAGAATGGGATGGATTGGATGTATGCCAACTGCTCTACCACTGCGCAGCGCGGGGCTTTGGATTGGTGGAAGCCCTTCCGAGATGCCACCAAGCCCGTATTTGAGGCGCTCTACCAGTCGGTGAAGTCGGGTGCAGAAGCCCAAAAATCCATCGATTCCAATTCGAAGGCGGACTACCGCGAAAAACTGGAGGCCGAACTAGCCCAACTTCGTGATTCAGAAATGTGGCAAGCAGGCGCCGTGGTGCGTCAGTTGAGACCAGAAAATAATTAATCTACCCAAACCAAATCAGGCCATGAGTGAAAAGCTATGGATATTCGATACCACCCTGCGGGATGGTGAACAAGTGCCGGGCTGCCAGCTGAACACGAAAGAAAAAATCACGGTTGCAAAAGCCCTGGAAGCATTGGGTGTAGACATCATTGAGGCCGGCTTTCCCATTTCTAGCCCAGGGGATTTTGCCTCTGTAGTAGAGATTTCCAAGGCCGTTTCCAACCCCATCATCTGTGCACTCTCCCGCGCCGTGGAAAAGGATATAGAGGTAGCGGGCGCAGCCTTGCAATACGCCAAAAAAGGCCGTATTCATACCGGAATCGGTGTTTCTCCCTACCATATCCAGTACAAACTCCGCTCCACGCCAGAAGATATTATTCGTAGAGGGGTGGCTGCGGTCAAGTTTGCGAAGCGATTTGTTGAAGATGTGGAATTTTATGCCGAAGATGCAGGTCGTGCTGAGTCGGATTTCTTGTGTAAAATCATCGAAGAGGTGATCAAAGCAGGAGCCACAGTGGTCAATATTCCCGATACCACGGGCTATTGCCTACCCGAACAGTACGGAGCGATCATTTCCAGTTTGAAAAACAGAGTGCCCAATATCGACCGAGCCATCATTGCTACGCATTGTCATAACGACCTGGGCATGGCGACAGCCAATACCGTGGCCGGCGTGCAGCAGGGAGCAAGGCAAGTAGAAGTCACCATCAACGGCATCGGTGAGCGTGCAGGCAATACCTCCCTGGAGGAGGTAGTAATGGCCATCAAATGCCATCAGTCTATTCCGGTGTATACCGACATCGTGACTCCTTTGATCTACGGTACCAGCCGGTTGGTGTCTAAGTTGATGAACATGCCAGTGCAGCCCAACAAGGCCATTGTAGGAAGAAATGCCTTTGCGCACTCTTCAGGCATCCACCAAGATGGGGTACTGAAGCATCGGGAAAACTATGAAATCATCGACCCCAAGGAAGTGGGTGTCGCAGAATCAACTATCGTGCTCACAGCACGCTCTGGACGGGCAGCGCTCAAGCATCACTTGGATGCCTTGGGCGTGGAACTGGAGGGTGAGGCACTTCGGGAGGTTTACGAAGCCTTTTTGCTGCTTGCGGATACCAAACGTGATGTTAGCAGAAAAGACTTGCTGGAGCTGGTGGGCAATTACATTGAAGATTCCAACTTCATTGAGCTTGGCGAGGTAAACTATTCCTCAGCGGGCACGGTGCAGGCGGATGTCAAACTCAAAATTGGTTCTACGCATCACCAGGCGGTAGCCACAGGCGTTGGTCCGGTAGATGCGGTATTGAAAGCTATCGAAATGATGGTTCAGCCTCAGGTTGACCTGGAAGAATTTCTCATCCAAGCGATGACCCAAGGGAGTGACGACGTAGCCAAGGTGCACATGCGCCTCATCAAATCAGACAAGCCCTATTATGGCTTTGCTTCCAACCAAGACATTGTGCTTGCCTCAGCGCAGGCCTTTGTAGATGCGCTCAACAAAATTCCAGTCAAAGAATACGCGACTGCCTAAGTATGGAAAAGACTACTTTATTTGACAAAATCTGGGATGCGCACGTGATAAAGTCCGTGCCTTCAGGTCCCGACGTGTTTTTTATCGACAAACACTTCATTCACGAAGTAACTTCCCCAGTAGCATTTCTCAATTTGGAACTAAGGGGAATAGGCGTAAAGTATCCGAATCGGACCATTGCTACCCCAGACCATAATGTGCCCACTGTGGACCAAGACCAGACGATCAAGGATAAGTTGTCCCGCATGCAGGTGGAGCGGTTACGAGAAAACTGCAGTCGCTACGGGATTGAACTGCATGACCTGGGCTCTGCCCACCACGGCATCGTCCACGTCATTGGTCCCGAGCTCGGGGTAACCCAGCCTGGGATGACCATCGTCTGCGGAGACTCACATACTTCCACGCACGGAGCTTTTGGCGCCATTGCGTTTGGCATCGGAACGTCTGAAGTAGAGATGGTTCTCGCAACGCAATGCATCATGCAGTCCAAGGCGAAGAAAATGCGCATTTCCATCGAGGGTGTCCTCGGGAATGGCGTCACCTCCAAAGACATCATCTTGTACATCATTTCAAAAATATCAGCTGCAGGCGCCACGGGTTACTTTGTAGAATATGCGGGATCAACCATCCGCAGCTTGTCTATGGAAGCCCGCATGACCATCTGCAACATGTCCATAGAAATGGGTGCACGCGGGGGCTTGATCGCTCCCGACGAGACCACTTTTGCCTATTTGAAAGGAAAGCGCTATGCCCCGAAGGGTGACGATTGGGATGCGGCAGTGGCTTATTGGAAAACATTAACCACCGACGAAGGTGCAGTTTTTGACAAGGAATTGGTCTTCGATGCAACCGATATCGAACCAATGATCACCTACGGCACCAATCCTGGGATGGGAATCAAAGTAATTGGCAGCATCCCGACCACCGAAGGAATGGAAGGCTCCAACAAGGACTCTTACCTCAAATCCTTGGACTATATGGGCTTTACGCCAGGGGAGAAGGTAGAGGGGAAGCAAGTAGACTACGTGTTTGTCGGCTCCTGCACCAATGGTCGGATCGAAGACATCCGCTCCGTAGCACAGTTTGTGAAAGGACACCAAAAGGCAGCAAATATTACCGCTTGGATTGTGCCGGGCTCTAAAGAAGTGGAAAAAATGGCTAAGAAAGAGGGCTTAGTAGCCATCCTCGAGGAAGCTGGTTTTGTGCTTCGTCAGCCGGGATGTTCTGCCTGCTTGGCCATGAATGAGGATAAGATCCCCTCCGGGAAATATGCCGTTTCCACTTCCAATCGAAATTTCGAAGGCCGTCAAGGCCCAGGTGCACGAACGATGCTCGCCTCTCCATTGACCGTAGCGGCAGTGGCCATTACGGGGCGAATTACCGATCCACGGGAAGTATTTAAATCTTGAAAATACGAAATGGGAAGTACGAAATACGGAATTTATGGAGAACACGAATAGCACTACCCACTCGTTAATTTTACCACATTTGGACTAAGAAAAAATGGCTTACGATAAATTTACAGTGCTCAAAAGCAGGGCAGTTCCCTTGCCCACAGAAAATGTGGATACAGACCAGATCATCCCTGCCCGCTTTTTAAAAGCAACCGAAAGGGAAGGGTTTGGGGATAACTTATTTCGGGATTGGCGCTACGATGCTTCGGGGGCACCAAAAAAGGAGTTTGTGCTCAACGATCCCACCTACACGGGAAAAATTCTTGTGGCGGGCAAAAATTTTGGTTCCGGTTCCAGCCGAGAACATGCCGTCTGGGCACTGTACGACTACGGATTTCGCTGTGTTGTATCCAGCTTTTTTGCCGACATCTTTAAAAATAACTGCCTCAACATTGGTGTGCTGCCAGTGACAGTATCGCCGGAGTTTGCAGATCTGATTTTCAGCACGCTCGCTGCAGATCCTGCTGCGGAACTCGAGATCAACCTCCTTCAGCAAACCATCACGCTCTGTACCACAGGGGTTCAAGAATCCTTTGCTATCAACGAATACAAGAAGCATAACATGCAACATGGATTTGATGATATTGACTACCTCATTAGCCTATCTACAGAAATAGCGGATTTTGCCAGCACGCGTCCACACTAGTTAAGCAGACTCAAAGAAGGAGCAAGTTTGCCGTCCTTTTAGTAGGTTTAACCCCAACTTACCCACCCAAAAAGCTACCTAATGAACATAAATATTGCCCTACTGCCGGGAGATGGCATCGGTCCAGAAGTCATTGCCCAAGCGGTAAAAGTCATCAAGGCCATTGGCACAACCTTTGGCCACCAGATCACCTTCAACGAGGGCTTGGTGGGTGCTTGCGCGATTGATGCGACTGGGGATCCCTATCCCTCAGCCACCCATGCCATCTGTCTTGCGGCAGATGCAGTGCTTTTTGGCGCCATCGGTGATCCCAAGTACGACAATGACCCTAAGGCCAAGGTACGTCCTGAGCAGGGCCTGCTACGCATGAGGCAGCAGTTGGGGCTTTTTGCCAACGTCCGCCCTACCTTTACCTTTCCCTCCTTGGTACACAATTCCCCGTTGAAGTTGGACCGTATCCAAGGGGTGGATTTGGTCTTCTTTCGGGAGTTGACGGGGGGAATTTATTTTGGAGAACCTAGAGGGAGAAATGAGCAGGGAACCAAAGCCTTTGATACCTGTGTATACAGCAAGGAAGAAATAGTAAGGCTGGCGAGAATGGGTTTCGAGGCGGCGCAGGGCAGACGAAAGTTGCTCACCTGCGTAGACAAAGCCAACGTGTTGGCTACCTCCCGACTTTGGCGGGAGACCGTGCAGGAACTTGCCCTGGAATATCCAGACGTGAAGGTGGAGTACGAGTTTGTGGATGCCGTGGCGATGCGCCTCATCCAGTCGCCCAAAGCCTACGACGTGTTGATTACGGAGAATCTTTTTGGTGATATTTTGACGGACGAGGCTTCCGTGATTTCCGGATCCATGGGCTTGATGCCTTCTGCCTCGCTGGGCGCAAAAGTGAAACTGTTTGAACCCATCCACGGTTCCTACCCGCAGGCCGCAGGCAAAGACATTGCCAATCCGCTGGCTACCGTACTTTCCGCAGCGATGCTCTTTGACTATGCCTTTGGGCTGAAGGCCGAGTCGCAGGCCATCACGGATGTGGTCAACCAGTCCTTGGCTGAGGGAATCGTCACCGAAGACATTGCCGAAGGTAGTAGCGCCTACAAGACTTCTGAAGTAGGGGACTGGCTAGCCGCCAAAATTTTGGAGGGATAATCCTTTAGAGGACTAAACTAAAAAGCCACTTCATGAAGTGGCTTTTTAGTTTAGGAGTTGGTCCAATTGAAAAACCAATTCTTCTAGGTCTTGAGTTAGAATGGACCACACGATTTCATAGTCAATTCCAAAATAGTCGTGAACGATTCGATTTCTAAAGCCCCTTAATTTTTTCCATTCGATTTGAGGATGCTCAAATCTAAAATCCTCATCAATTCGAAGGGAAGCTTCTCCAATAATTTCAAAATTCCGGACTACCGCGTCGATGGTCTTGTCATCTGCTAGAAAATCTTCGAAAGATAGACCTTTGGTATATTTTAGGATCTTTTCCGCAGCCTCCTTCATGTCCAAGAGCAGCAGGTCGCTGGACCGCTTAGACATAAATCAACTCCGATTTGATTTGATCAAAATACCTTGGCTTAATCCCTTTTTTGGAAACCAAATCCACTTTGATTCCAAGTAATTCCTCTAATTCATCGCCAAGTTCGATAAAGGCTGATCCTATGGGGCCGTGAAATTCTACCAGCACATCTAAGTCACTTTTTGGGCTATGTTCGTTGCGGGCGTAGGAACCAAAAATCGCAAGCTCTTTGATTGGGTATTTTTGGAACAAGGATTTTTTTTGTTCCACTAACCTGTTTTTTATAGTGAGGAGCTGGTTCATGAGGAGATGAAATTAAAGGCGACATTCTGGTGCTTTGATGACCAGTAGTTGAACAATCTACTTAAATATACCTATTTTTCAGCTGTAAAAATGCAGCACAAACCCTTTTCCTACCTCTTCACTATTTCCTACTTCGGCGCCCGTTTTAAGGGGTGGGCCAAGCAGCCTCAACAGCCTACCGTGGAGGGGAAGTTGGATCGCGTCTTTCGATTTGTCCTAGGCGAGGGTGCCTGTAGCTTCATCAGCGCAAGCCGCACAGACTCGGGCGTAAGCTGCAGGCAAGGCTTTGTGCAGCTATTTACCAAGGAGAAACTTGATATTGAAGGCCTACTGGAGCCGATCAACACCCACCTGGGCGGAGAGATTCGCTTGGCCTATGTTAGGGAGCTGCCACGGGACTTCAACCTCATCCAAGAGGTAAGTCAAAAAACCTACCGCTACTTTTTTGCGGAAGCAACAGGATTCCCTCCCTTTTCCGGGGCATTTGTTACCGCCGTACCGCTAACTCGCTCCTTGGAGCAAATGCAAGACAGCGCGGCCTGCTTCCTAGGCCGCTACAACTTCAAACCCTTCAGTCAGCCTTCTCCAACCAAGTCAACTTTTGTACGGGAGGTGGAGGCCATTTCTGTGTTTGAAGCAACTGATTTTCCACAAGTAGATCCTTCCGTATCCGTTTTTTGCGTGGAAGTAAAAGGAACTGGATTTTTACACCATCAGGTGCGCAAAATGGTTCATGCCATCTGGTCCATGAACCCAGATCAGATCAGTACGCGCCTGGCACAGCCCGAAGCGGACTGGGAGCAGGTTCCTACCGCGGCTGCAAACGGTTTGGTGCTCTGGGAGACGCAATTAAAAACGAGCTAACTATTCAGAGCGTAAGCTCCATCACGAAGTCATCCATGACATAGCCTTTGCCGATGTCATTCACTTCTTCGCGCAGGGTCACAAATCCCATCCTTAGGTAAAAATCAATCGCCTGCCGGTTGTATTTGTTGACGTTCAGCTGCAGCTTTTTTTGGCCTGCCACTCGGGCACGTTGGGCGACTTCCAAGAGTAGGGTTTTGCCCAGCCCCTTTCCTTGGGCTTCTGGCAGCAGGTAGAGCTTGTGTAGCTTGGCGGTAGGCCCCTCGGCATAATTCAGCTCAAACCCAGCAAAGCCCAGTTCGGTATTCTCCTCGGCAGCAACTAAAAAGGTTTGTCCCTTGCTGAGTTGTCCTTCCAGCTGGGCGAGGTCGTACATCCAATTGAGCATGTACTCGATTTGCTCGGAACTAAGGATGGTGGCAAAGGTCGATGGCCAGGTACGCCAAGCGATGGATTGAACTAGCACAAGTTCTTGGAGGGCGAGAGGGCGAAGTTTGACCATATCGGATGCTTTTAAGGAGAACTGTGGGTCTTGTCCACCCCGTTATTTAATAGGCGAGCAATTGCTGAAGCTTTTCAACAAATCGCCCTTCGGGCAAAAACTGCTTTTCTAGGTTTGGTGCAAAAGGTACTGGGGTGTCCAAACTCCCCTCCCGCATCACTGGGGCATCGAGATCGGCAAAGCAGTGCTCGGAGATCCAGGCACAAATCTCTGCGCCGATTCCGCCGGTGAGGGTATCTTCTTGAAGAAAGATTACCTTCCCCGTTTTTTTCACTGTGGCCGCCACCGCTTCCTTGTCCCAAGGGAGCAAGGTGCGCAAGTCCAAGACATCTGCAGAAATTCCGAGTTCCTCAACCGCCTTCGTAGCCCAATGCACACCCATGCCGTAGGTGATGATGGATACCTGTGTGCCGGTTTTGGCCAACGCTGCCTTCCCAATTTCTACGGTATAGTAGTTGTCGGGCACTGGCCCAGAGATGGAGCGGTACAGGAGTTTGTGCTCAAAATATAGGTAAGGATTAGGGTCTTCCAAAGCAGCATTGAGCAAGCCCTTGGCGTCATGGGGATTGGAAGGATAGACGATTTTTAGCCCTGGCGTATGAAAAAACCAAGCTTCGTTGGACTGGGAATGGAAAGGTCCCGCAGCGGTACCTGCGCCTGTAGGCATGCGAACCACCACATCGGCAGCCTGGCCCCAACGGTAATGGATCTTGGCTAGGTTGTTTACTATTTGGTTGAAGCCTACGCTGACAAAATCGGCAAATTGCATCTCCACCATGGCCTTATATCCTTTGATGGACAGGCCAAGTCCAGCGCCCAAGATGGCGCTTTCGCAAAGCGGCGTATTGCGCACGCGGTCCCCGCCAAATTGGGTCTTAAACCCATCGGTGATTTTAAATACGCCTCCGTATTCGCCAATGTCCTGTCCCATCAAAACGAGGTTGGGGTATTTTTCCATGGACTGCCTTAGCCCGTCGCTGATCGCGTCAATAAAGCGCTTTTCGGTCGTTTCAGCACTTGGATGGAGGACAGTTTGGGTGTAGGGTGCATACACATCGGCGAGCTCAACCGCAAGATTGGCCTGTATGGACTCGGCAGCGAAAGCTACTTCCAAACCATCGTTGATGTCTTTTTTAATTTTTTGGTTGATCAGCTCCTTGGAGGCATCGTCGAGTAGTCCAATGGAGGTTAAATAGTCCTCGTAGCGGTCCACTGGGTCAAGTTGTGCCCACTCTTCCATCATGAATTTGGGAACATACTTGGTACCGGAAGCTTCTTCGTGTCCGCGCATGCGGAAAGTGATTGCTTCTACCAGCACAGGACGTGGATTTTCGCGAAGGTCTTCAGCCAATCGAAGGATGGTGTCGTATACTTCTAGCACATTATTGCCTTGCACGCGCACGGCTTCCATCCCGTATCCAGGGCCTTTGTCAGTAAAGTATTGAAAGGCAAACTGTTCTTCACTTGGCGTGGAAAGCCCATAACCGTTGTGCTCGACCACAAAAATGACTGGAAGCTTCCAGACAGCGGCCACATTGAGCCCCTCGTGAAAGTCTCCTTCCGAGCTGGCCCCGTCACCGGAAAACACAAGGGCTACTTTTTTCTCCCCTGCAAGCTTGTGTGCCAACGCGATACCGTCAGCAATCGCTAGCTGTGGACCGAGGTGAGAGATCATGCCTACGACATGGTGCTCAATACTGCCAAAGTGGAAGGAGCGGTCTCTGCCCTTGGTGAAGCCAAGTTCTTTTCCCTGAAACTGGGCAAACAAGCGTTCCAACGGCATGTCTCTCCCTGTAAAAATACCCAAGTTGCGGTGCATAGGAAGGATAAACTCGTCTTTGGCCAAGGCATTGACTGCGCCGATGGAAATGGCCTCCTGTCCCCAGCCGCTAAACCACTTTGATATTCTTCCCTGACGCAGGAGGATAAGCATTTTCTCCTCTATCCTGCGTGGTACGAGTAGGGACTCGTACAACTTAAGTAGGGTGGCGTCCGAGTGATTTTTTCGATCAAAAGTTAATTTTTGGGCGTTGGGGCTGCTAAATTCCATAGGGGTGATTTTCGAAACTAAGGTACGCCAGGGAAAGTAATCGCCAAAGAGTTTTTGTATGGGGGGAGATGATTTAGAAAAAGGAGGAATTGTGATCTCCTCTCCTGCAGGCGCCCCGACGTACATCGGGGCTAAAAATAAATGCAAGGAGTAAAAAAATTGCTGTATGTTACGAAAGTAGGTAATGCACAGCCCTCAGATTCAATCTTGGTGTTAAGGTTCTTTTACCAAAGTGTTAAGTCGGGGACTAAGGGAAGCTTGCGTTGGTTCTGTCACAGGGTAAAATCTTCGTTTTGTCGCTTTTTTACCTGCTATTCCCTACCTTCGCAGACCCAAATCGAAGCAAAATCTGTGAAAGCGAGAACCTTAAAGAAAGACAAAGTCAATATCATCACCATGGGTTGTTCCAAAAACTTGGTCGACTCAGAGGTGCTCCTCACCCAGCTCAAGGGTAACGGAATTGATGCACACCACGAATCTAATTCCAAGGACAATAACATTGTCATCATCAATACCTGTGGCTTTATCGACAACGCCAAGCAGGAGTCCATCGACACCATCTTACAGTACGTGGATGCCAAGGAGCGAGGATTGGTGGACAAGGTTTACGTGACAGGCTGCCTCTCACAGCGCTATAAGGATGATTTGGAACAAGAAATCCCACAGGTGGATGCATTTTTTGGTACGAGAGACCTACCTGCGATTTTGAAAAAATTCAAGGCAGATTACAAGCACGAGTTGGTGGGCGAGCGCCTGCTAACCCACTCGAGCCACTATGCCTACATGAAGATATCCGAGGGTTGTGACCGCCCTTGTTCCTTCTGTGCCATCCCGCTGATGCGAGGAGGCCATATTTCCAGACCCATTGAGGAATTGGTCAAAGAAGCGCGTCACCAAGCTGCCAACGGTACCAAGGAGTTGCTGCTCATCGCGCAGGACTCTACCTACTATGGCTTGGACTTGTATAAGAAGCGCAACCTTGCCGAGCTTCTTCGCAACTTGTCAGATGTGGAAGGAATCGATTGGATTCGTCTTCACTATGCCTATCCCACCGGCTTTCCCATGGATGTCATCGACGTCATGAAGGAGCGCCCAAATATTTGCAAGTACTTGGATATTCCCCTCCAGCACGGTTCAACCGACGTCTTGAAGGCCATGCGTCGTGGGACCACTCGCGAGAAGCAAGAAGAGCTGATTCATAGCATCCGCGACCTGATCCCAGAGATTGCGATCCGCACTACGCTGATTTCTGGGCATCCTGGTGAAGGCGAAAAAGAGTTTCAAGAGATGGTAGACTTTGTGGAGCGCATGAAATTTGAGCGTTTGGGCGTATTTACCTACTCCCACGAAGAAAATACACATGCTTTTGGCATGGAGGACCTTTTGTCTCAAGAAGAAAAACAAGCGCGTGCCAACCTGCTTATGGAGGTGCAGGAACAGATTAGCTACGACCTCAACCAGGAGAAAATAGGCAAGACCTTCAAGGTGCTTATCGATAAAAAGGAGGGCGGCCACTTTGTAGGTCGCACCGA
The DNA here is from genome assembly GCA_044237325.1 of Algoriphagus sp. GTDB lineage: Bacteria > Bacteroidota > Bacteroidia > Cytophagales > Cyclobacteriaceae > Algoriphagus. Next base: position 13,616 of record JBIIFN010000003.1, on the reverse strand, counting down.
GTTTGACTCGGTGGAAGTAGACAATGAAGTACTCATTGATGCCAAGACGCAGTACTGCCGCGTAGGAGACTTTGTAAATGCCAAGGTCTTCGATGCAACCGAGTTTGACTTGCATGCCACCGTGGTAGACTAAGAAGAAGTAAAAAGGAGCATTTGCTCCTTTTTTTTATTCAGATCATAAAAAAAAATGAAAAACCTAGAGTCAGTTCATTCGTTCTTTAGGGGACATTGATTTTCTCATCCAGCTAATTATCCACTATGAAAACGCTAAAAGCATTTCTGGTCCTTCTTTTCCTAGCTAGCCAAGTGGCATCTGCCCAAGGGTTTTTTTACTTCGGAAATTCCAATTTGGTGGGAACTGGAAAAATGGAGGGCAATAGCAAGGAGGGTGTTTGGAAAATTTATGCCCGAAAGGAGCTTTCTGAAAACCCGAGCCCTGCGATTTCCGAGGTGGATGATGTGGAAGTAAAGAAAAATTTTAGCCTAGCAGTTCCTTTGTATCAATTAGAATTTAAGAACAACCAATTGGATGGGGTCTTTGAGGAATTTTATGCAGAAGGCAGTGCCAAGAAAGTCGTCAATTATAAAAAAGGGATGCTGGATGGAGACTTTTTTGAATTTAGTAGAGAAGGTGAGCTCCTTTTTTCAGGTGCCTATTTTGAAGGTGAAAAATCTGGAGATTGGGTTGTATACCGTTCTGATGGAAGTATTAAATCAGAATATAGCTACCAAAACAATTTACTCGATGGACAATCCATAACGTATTTCCCTGATGGGAAGATTGCTGAGCGCATGTCGTTCCAATCGGGAAAAGTAAGTGGGTTGTATGAATCCTTTTTTCAAGATGGATCTCCAAAGCAGCGGGTTGCGTTTGTTGGGGGTGAGGAAGACGGTGAGTTTACACAATACCATATAGATGGAAAGCCGGCTGTTTCAGCAACTTTTTCCAGAGGGGTTTTGGATGGTCCATGGCAGAGCTATGATGACCGAGGGCAGTTACTTGCAGAAGGAACCTATCAAAAAGGGGAGCGTGTCGGTCAATGGAAAGAGATTTACCCTGAGTTGCCTGGATTTTATACGACAGGCAACTACCAAGCAGGGAAGAAGGCTGGTACATGGAAGGTGCTAGGTGTAGCTGATTTTGTCCACCAAGAGGAGATTTTTCAAGAAGACCTATTGGTTGCATTTAGCGCATTTACAACACGTTCAGGATTGGTGCTGGATGCTGGAGATATGGCAAGGGGTGATGGAAGACGCACAATCTACGATGGGGAAGGTCAGCGTCTCGAAAAAGGGCGGTATGCGAATGGTTACCGCACGGGTATGTGGTACTCTTTTTTTCCTAAGACCAACTTGGTTGCTAGCAAGGGGACTTATGTTGCTGGACAAAAAAGAGGAACCTGGAAGCAATATGATTTTCAAGGGCAGTTAGTTAGTGAAGAGCTTATTTCATCAGGGCAGTCAGCTGAAAATCAAAATCTTGCAGATCCATTGGAGGGTGCGAGCGGCACTGCAAGATCAAGATTTTATCAGCCTGTCCAACCAAACAAAGTAGGCATGGTCAATCCACGAATCATGGTGCTCACTCCGGATGGCGGCATGGGTTTTTCAGGCCCTGGCATGTTTCAATTGGGAAATTAATAGGATTGAAATACAATTGATATACGGTAGAAATACTGTAGAAATAAAATTGAAATAGACTACGCTTCGCTCCGTGAAATAGTTAAAAAGAAATACAGTAGAAATACAGTTGAGATAGACTACGCTTCGCTTCGTGAAATAGTTAAAAAAGAAATAGGGTGGATATATGATAGAAATAGACTGCGCTTCGCTTCGTTAAATATGAATTTGATGTATTTCACCGAGCTTGCCTGCCTGCCTACGGTAGGTAGGCCTGCAGCAGGCAGGCTCGGTTTATTTCCACTCTATTTCTACCTTATTTCCACTGTATTTCTATTCTATTTCCACTCTATTTCCCCCTGCTTTTTTCCCAAATGATTCTTTCCTAGTAACTTCGCATCAAATCCCCATTAAATGACCCTGATCGAAGTTACCACCTCCGCCCATCAAATCGAATTTATCGAGATGGCTGTGTGGTTGTACCGTAACGAGAAAAATTGGATACGTCCAATTGATCAGGACATAGAAGGGCTCTTCCACGCAGAAACCAACAAACTCTTTAGAAATGGAGCCAAGGCCAAGCGCTGGTTGCTCCAGGATGAAGCTGGAAAGACCATTGGCCGGATTGCAGCCTTCATCAACCCCAAAATGAAGGAAAAGCAGCCTACTGGCGGCGTTGGGTTTTTCGAATGTATCGATACTAAAGAAGGAGCTTTTTTGCTCCTTGACCAAGCCAAAGCCTGGCTCCAAAGCGAGGGGATGGAGGCCATGGATGGACCGATCAACTTTGGGGAGCGCGACAAGTGGTGGGGACTTTTGGTGGATGGATTTTCTGAGCCTAATTACAACATGCCTTGGAACTTCCCCTACTACCAGCAATTTTTTGAAGACTATGGATTTCAGCTCTATTTCAAGCAATACACCTACGCACGAAACGTGCAAAACGTAGGCTTTGGTAAAAAAATGGTGCAGCGCGCCGAGGTCATCCTAGCCAATACAGACTATTCTTTTCGCTATATCAAGGGGAAAGAACTCCAAGAAAAAGCACCCGAGTACTTCATGACGGTCTATAATAAGGCCTGGGCACGTCATCTAGGCAAGTCCATTGCGCTAAAGGAAGCGCAGCTGATGTTTGGCAAAATGAAGCCCATCCTGGATCCGCGCCTGATTTACTTTGCCTTCTACAAAGGAGAACCGGTTGGGTTTTTCATCCAGATACCCGAAATCAATCAGATCTTCAAGCATGTCAATGGCAAAATGGACCTGATCGGGAAACTTAAATTTCTTTGGTACAAGACCTTTTCCCCTCCAAATAAAATGCTCGGGCTAGTCTTTGGAGTCGTTCCAGAGCACCAAGGCAAGGGCGTAGAAAGTGCCATTGTGCTGAGTTACGACCAAATGAGCGGCAAGGCCTCGTTTCCTTACAAGACCATCGAGATGAACTGGATTGGGGATTTCAACCCCAAGATGATGCGCGTTTGTGAGCAATTATTGGCCGAGATTTACAAAACCCACCATACCTATCGCTTCCTTTTTGACCGCGAAAAGCCCTTTGAAAGACACCCGATTTTTGCCTAATAAACAGCGGGGTAGATCCAACAACCTCGAATTGAATAATCACAACAAGTATAGAATTCCAACCATAAGAAAATGAGAAAATACAACGTAACAGGCATTGGAAATGCCCTAGTAGATATTGAGTTTAAAGTAACCGACCAGTTTTTTGCGGACAATGGGGTAGAAAAAGGTCTCATGACCCTCGTGGATGAGGAGCGACAAAACCACCTCATGCAGGTGATTCACCACGCCGAAGCCAAAAAGCAAGCAGGTGGATCAGCGGCCAACTCAGTGGTGGCAGTAAGCCAGTTTGGAGGGAAATCCTTTTACTGCTTCCGTGTAGCCAACGACGAATTGGGGCATTTTTACCTACAAGACTTGATTGACTCGGGGGTAGACATTTCCCTTACTCCGGCGCAACTTGAAGCCGGCGTAACTGGAAAGTGCTTGGTGATGGTGACCGAGGATTCGGAGCGTACGATGAATACGTTTTTGGGTATCACCCAAAATTTCTCCACTCAAGACGTGCAGGATACGGCTATCGCCAATTCGACTTTTTTGTTTATCGAAGGCTATCTAGTCACCTCCCCCAACGGGAAAGAAGCCATGCTTCATGCCAAGAAAGTAGCCGAAGCGGCAGGAACAAAGGTGGCATTGACCTTTTCCGATCCTGCTATGGTGAAGTACTTCAAAGCCAACTTTGACGATGTGATTGGTCCCAGCGTAGATTTATTGTTTGCCAACGAGGAAGAAGCCATGTTGTATACCGGCAAAGACAATTTGGCCGAGGCGCGCGAAGAGATGAAGAAGGCCGCCAAGCATTTTGTGATCACCAAAGGAAAAAATGGTGCAGTAATTTTTGATGGAGATACCTTCATCGACATCGAGCCGTACCCAACCCATGCCATCGATAGCAACGGTGCAGGCGATATGTTTGCTGGCGCCTTCCTCTTTGGAATCACCAACGGACATTCCTACGCGGAGAGCGGAAAGCTAGCCTCCATGGCCAGTTCACGCATCGTAAGCCAGTTTGGGCCAAGACTGAAGTGGCATGAGGCCAAAGAGATTTTGACCCGATTAAAGCCCTAAAGATGAATGGGTAATCCCGATTGAGTTGTTCGAATTCGCACGTCGGATTGTCCGTTTTACAACAGGTCCTGAGTAAGATTACCCAGTTTGGAGGCCAAATGCAGGGTTTCCTTTTGGCACTATCTTAGTTGCTGTAGAAAAAAATTAGGGCTCTATTCTTCTAAGATGCAACCCAGTAGCGCTTTCTGAAAAAAGGACCTATGTTTGCCTAAACTTATTCAAGATCAACTTCGTATTTAATCCAATAAATCATTTACCAACCTTTATTAACATGAAAAAAATAATTCTTTTGAGTCTTCTCTTGGGATGGATAATCCTTCCTCTGGCTGCTCAGACAAAAATCGAATTCAAGGAATTCACCTTGGACAACGGACTTCATGTGATCATGCACCAGGACAAGACAACCCCTATCGTGGTCACTTCCGTGCTTTACCACGTGGGTTCCAAGAATGAGAATCCTGAGCGCACAGGATTTGCGCACTTTTTTGAACACCTGATGTTTGAAGGTTCTGAAAACATTGACCGTGGTCAATACATGAACATCATCCAAAGTAGAGGTGGAACGCTCAATGCCTACACATCAAACGACATCACTTATTACTACGAGTTGCTCCCTTCCAATGAATTGGATTTGGCCTTGTACATGGAAAGTGAGCGTATGCTACATTCTAAAGTAGATTTGACGGGTGTGGAAACGCAAAGAGAAGTAGTGAAGGAAGAGCGTAGACAGCGTTACGAAAACCAGCCTTACGGCACCATCCTACCCGAGACACTCAAGAGAGCGTATACAACGCACCCGTATCAGTGGGCACCGATCGGTTCCATGGACCACTTGAATGCCGCTACTATCGAAGAGTTTCAGCAGTTTTACAAGGACTTCTACGTGCCAAATAACGCTACGCTGACCATCGCCGGTGATCTAGACTACGCTACCACTGAAGCAATGGTACGTAAGTACTTCTCGGAAATCCCAAAGGGTACCAAGCCTGTTTACCGTCCTAAAATCACCGAGCCAAAGAAAACAGCGGAGGTTCGTGACATCATTTACGACAATATTCAGATTCCAGCAGTGATTCAAGCCTACAACTTGCCTGCAAGAAATCACCCAGATAGCTACGCGCTTTCCATGCTTTCTACCTACTTGACTGGCGGCAAATCTTCCTTGATGACCAAGGAGCTAGTGGATAAGCAGCAAAAAGCCTTAGTGGTAGCAGCAATTCCTCTTGAATTGGAAGATGGTGGCGTATTCTTGATGTATGGCATTGCCAACATGGGCGTAGATCCAAAAGATCTAGAGGCCGAAGTAGACAAATTGATCAAGCAGGTTCAGGATCAAGGCATCAGCGATGAGGAGTTTACCAAGTTGAAAAACATCATGGAAAACAACATTGTGAGTGGGAATTCCACTGTAGAAGGCATTGCTGAGAACTTGGCAGAAGCGAAAGTGATTTTCGGCAATACCAACTACATCAATCAAGTGATGGATGCCTATTCCAAAGTGACAAAAGAAGACATTCAGCGGGTTGCACAAACCTATATGGATCTGACTGGACGCGTAGTATTGTACTATTTGCCGAAATCAGCTAAGCCTGTATCTGAATAATTCGTTGACTAAACGTATCGAAACGACATGAAAAAATTTGCATTAGGAATACTAGTTATGCTACTGGCCACAGGGATCACCTTTGCCCAGGTAGATAGAAGTAAGTTGCCGGCTTCAGGTCCAGCTCCTGAAATCAAGATTGGGGACGCGGAAACCTTCACGCTTGCCAATGGATTGAAAGTTTTTGTGGTGAAAAACACCAAGCTGCCACGGGTTTCCTTTACCCTGGTATTGGAGAGAGATCCTATTTTGGAAGGAGATAAGGCTGGACTTTCTGGCTTTGTGGGTGAAATGATGATGGGAGGCACGATAAACCGAACCAAAGATCAACTCGATCAAGAGATTGATTTTATTGGTGCGAGCATTGGCGCTTCTTCTACTTCTGTGTCTGCATCTTCTTTGAAAAAGCACCAAGGAAAAGTCTTGGAATTGATGGCTGACGTGCTATTCAATCCAGTGTTTCCCGAAGCGGAGCTAGAAAAATTAAAAAAGCAGTCCCTCACCGGCTTGGCTACTACCAAGGACGATCCGCAGGCCATCTCTTCACGCCTCTCAAATGCCGTGCTTTATGGAAAGAATCACCCTTATGGGGAGTCTCAAACGGAACAAACCACCAAAAACATCACGGTGGAAGATGTAAAGGGCTACTACCAAACCTATTTCAAACCAAACATTGCTTATTTGGCGATTGTAGGCGATATGGATAAGGCAGAGGCACAAAAGGTGGTAAATAAGTATTTTGGAACTTGGAAAAAAGGAGTGGTACCCACCTTCACCTATGCTAAGCCAGTACGTGCAGCTAAGCAAGCTGTAGCCTTAGTAGATAGAAGTTCCTCCGTGCAATCTGTCATCAACGTGACACAGCCGGTAGATATGAAAATCGGAGACGAAGATTATATTTCCAGTAGGCTGTTGAATCAGATTTTGGGTGGTGGTTCTGCTTCCCGTCTGTTTATGAACCTACGTGAGGACAAAGGCTTTACCTATGGCGCTTATTCTTCCATTGATGCCGATAAATTGATAGGCAATATTTCAGCCTCTGCATCAGTACGTAGCGAAGTCACCGACTCTGCGGTATACGAGTTTGTGTATGAGATCAATAATTTGGTGAAAAATGGTGTTACCCAAGTGGAGCTTGACAAGGCAAAGGCAGAACTTGCTGGCAGCTTTGGCCGCTCGCTAGAGCAGCCAGGTACGGTGGCCAACTTTGCCTTGAATACTGCCAGATACAATCTTCCAAAAGATTACTATGCGACCTATTTGCAAAAGTTGAATGCATACACCGTTGAAGACATCAATGCTACAGCCAAACGATTGATTGAGCCAGATAAGTTTATCATCACCACCGTAGGTAATGGTGCTGAGATTAAGGAGAAATTGGCTCAGTTTGGCGAAGTGATTGAATACGACAATATGGGTGAGCCAGCCAAGCAGCTGGTGGCAGAGGCAGACATGACTGCTGAAAAGGTGCTCGAAAACTACCTCAATGCCATCGGTGGCGCTGCTCAAGTAGCGGCGATCCAAACTGCCAAAATCAGTTTGGATGCGAATCTTGGAAACGCCACCTTAACCCTTGCTTTTGCTTATGATTCTCAAAATGGCCGTTATGGACAGAAGTGGTCTGTTGCAGGAAATGTGATACTAAAGACTACCCTTGCTGACGGCAAAGGATCCATGGCGGTACAGGGCAAGGTGATTGAAATGAATGCGGCCCAGCTCGCTGAAGCGCAGTTGAATTCTTACCTTTTCCCAGAGGCAGTATACCAGGCTAATGGCTATACCGTTTCGCTAGATGGTTTGAAGGATGTCGAAGGTAAGCCAGCCTACAAGGTGGTCTTTGCAACTGCCTCTGGAGCGAAGTTGGCCAATTACTATGCGCAAGATTCTGGTTTGAAGATCAAGTACGAAAATCCTGCTTCTGGAGACACCTATTTTGGGGATTACGAGGCTAAAAATGGAGTATTGATTCCTATGTCTTGGACCATCAAATCCCCACAGATTCCAATACCTATCGCTGGTAAAGTGACCATTTTGGAACTCAATGTACCGGTGACCGAAGGAGACATTAACTAAGACACAAAAAAGGAGGGTAGCGATACCCTCGTTTTTTTCTACTAATATCAAGAGAAAAGGGATTGCAGATGCAATCCCTTTTTTTTAATCCATCCAGTTGGACCTCATTGGAGTGGGTACGCCTTCTATCAGTTGTAGGATAGGATAGTAGTTGCCCGCTTCCTTTTCAAAGGAGAGCTGCAGGGCCCGTCCCTGTCTCAAGACGGTAACTTCCCAAGTGCTATTGTCTGAGGGTTGTGCAGTAGCGACCAACTGATCCTGCGCCATCAAGTGCCGGTGCGCGATACTTTCCGGGTGAATTTGCTGCACCACCTGTTGCCCATTGAGTTGAATTCCCGCCTGGTGTAGTAGCGTATTTTCCGAAAGCGTTTTTTTGATAGTTATACCCAATGCCTTGAGACATTCTTCCAATACCGGAAAAAGATCCTCCTTGCCGCGAACATAGGCATTGAAAAAGTGGGTGATTTTTTCAGGGTCACTAATTTGCGAAGAAACCAGCGTTTCAAAATCCTGGGCGTCATATCCTTTAAAGGGTAGACCAAAATTTTCCCACATCATCTTCATCACCTGGGCCAAGGAATAACCTTCCTGTAGCAGTAGTACATCCAAGCATAGGCTAAGTAACGCCCCTCGGGTGTAGATATTTACCTTCCGATCGGGGATCCCTGCTACATAGCCATCTAGCCAAAGGTCATGCGAGGATTCTTGAATGGAGGCGTTTTTCCATCCAAACTGCGCAGCTTCTCGCGCTAAGATTTTTTCCAGGTGGCGTAGGTAAGTAGGCAAGTTGTACACCCCAGACTTTAGTAAATAGAGGTCCCCGAAATAGGTGGTGACGCCTTCCAATACCAAGCCTTCCTGCGTATAGGTTTCCTTAGAAAAATCATAAGACAGGAATTCTTTTGGGCGGATACGGCAAACATTCCATGCATGGTAGAGTTCGTGGCAGGCGATGCCAAGCAGCTCCTCCATGGCGAGTTCCTCCGTAAGGGTGTTGGCGGGGCCAAAGGTAATGACCGTACCTCTGCGATGCTCTACGCCATGGTAATGCGCATAAGGGAGAAGTTGAAAAATAAAGGCGTAGGAGTCTTCAGGGAAGGCTCCAAAGTCGGTTACGAGGCGGGAGGAAAAGGCCTCGAAGCGATGCAGAAATAAATCTTTATCAAAGTATACCTCCCCTTTTATCCAAACGTGAAATTGGGTTTCTCCCACCGCATAGGTCCAGTGGTGGAGGCTCTTTGCGGCTAGTAGCGTTGCATCGGCCAGCTGTTGGTAGTTGGCGGCTACCCAGGAGTTGGGGCCTGTTGGGTCCAGGGTTAGTATTTGCTCGGGGTATTGAGGCAAGTCAACGGTGACTGCGATGCCTTCTTCACTTCTTCCAAGTACCTCAAAACAGCAATTGACTAGGTTGACATAGACTTGTTCGTCGTCTACCCACGCACTGCCCGCATCCATTTTCCCTGCCCAGTACTGGTAGTGGATGTGTAGCGTCATCTGTTCCGGGGTCACCAACTCCCAGCGGTCTTTACTGGTTTTGGCAAATGGGATGGAAATCCCTTGACTGCTTGTCGCGCGAACCCCGCGAATGTTTTGCGCATAGTTGGCCAGCTGGTACCTTCCGGCTCTCCAAGCAGGTAGTTGCAAGCGGATAATTTCTCCCGCTACGCAGGAGATGCGTAGCTGCAGGTCGAGAAACTGGGAAGCGGGATTGGAACAGGAAATTTGGGTTTGAATCATTTTTCTCTTAACAATGAGTGAAACAAATGTAGGACCTCGATTTGTATTTAAGAAAATGGTACTTATCTTTGCAATCCTTTTTAGGGGCAATCCACAAAGGAAACAATCAAAGGAGCAACTAGATAAAGATATTCGATCATGAAAAGAACATTTCAGCCTTCCCGCAGAAAGAGAAAAAACAAGCACGGCTTTAGAGAAAGAATGGCGACTGCCAATGGCAGAAGGGTTTTGAGAGCCAGAAGAGCCAAAGGAAGAAGCAAATTGTCTGTATCTGACGAAAAGACGTTTAAGAAGTAATTCTTTGCTGTGTTTTTCGTATGTTACCATACGATAACCTTCCTGCAATGGAGTACACACTTCCAAAATCTGAACGGCTTCACGCCGAAAAAAGCATAAAGGAACTTTTCGAAAAAGGTTCCTCTTTTTTTTTGTACCCATTCAAAGTGATGGTTTTGGTAGCAGAGGAAACAGAAGGGCAGGTCAATCAGGCACTTTTTTCTGTTTCCAAGAAGAAAATAAAAAGAGCAACGGGAAGAAATTTCATCAAACGAAGGATGAAAGAGTCTTACCGGCTCAATAAAGCCCTTCTTGCGCCAGCAGGGATTTCTTTGGGGTTTATCTTTATAGGAGATCCTAGCATGACTTTTGGGACGATGGAACCAAAAATGAAGCTGGCCCTACAGAAAGTGCAACTAGAAGTAGTTAAAAATCAAGCTGATCATGACGCAAAAAATTAAACGCACAGGCCTAGTCTTTTCAATCGCAGCGCTCTTGTTGTTGGGAACTTTCGCGTTTCAGACCAAAAACGACCGGCTTTTTGCCATTGCCAAGAGCATTGACATTTTTGCAACGCTCATTCGGGAGCTAGATTCCTATTATGTAGACGAGATCAATCCGGAGGAATTGGTGGAGGTGGGTATTCGGGCGATGCTGGCAGAGCTTGATCCCTATACCGACTATATTCCTGAAGAAGATTCGGAAGACTTTCGCATGCAAATCACCGGAGAATACGCCGGAGTGGGCGCACTCATTGGTAACCGAGGGGAAGGAAATATTGTAATTATGCCCTATACGGGATTTCCGGCTCAAAATGCTGGCCTCAAAATTGGCGATTACCTGCTGAAAATTGATAGCATTGCCGTAGACAAAAAGTCTACTTCTGAGGTGTCTGAATTGTTGAAGGGTCCAGCCAACACAGGAGTTAAGGTAATGGTTAGGCGTGGTCAAGACACCTTATCTTTTTCGTTGAGCCGCAAGAAAATCAGCTTGAAGAATGTCCCTTACTATGGGAAGTTGGACGATAAAACAGGCTATATCAAGCTTTCTGACTTTACAAGTAACGCCTCAGCTGAAGTTCGCAATGCCTTGGTGAGTTTGAAAGCACAAGGGGCTACTCAATTGGTCTTGGACTTGAGAGACAATCCGGGAGGCTTGATAAATGAGGCCGTGGAGATTGTCAATCTCTTTATTCCAAAAGGAAAAGAGGTAGTCAAAACGCAAGGCAAGCTGCAGCAGGTCAATTATACCTACACGACAAACAAGACTCCCGTGGATACCAAAATCGCGCTGGTGGTGTTGATCAATGAGAATAGCGCCTCGGCTGCGGAAATTGTCGCCGGTGCCTTGCAGGATTACGACCGTGCGGTATTGCTAGGGCAAAAATCCTTTGGCAAGGGCTTGGTGCAGACCACGCTTCCCTTGAGTTTCAATGCGCAATTAAAAATCACCACTGCCAAATACTATATACCTAGTGGTCGTTGCATCCAGGCCATTGACTACGCCAAGTCCCGAGAGGACGGTTCCAGAGGCATCGTACCGGATTCCTTACGAAAGGCCTTCAAAACTGCCAATGGGCGAGTGGTGTTGGATGGCGCGGGTATTGAGCCAGATGAGAAAGTGACCGAAAAGGACTATGCTCCTATTTCCTATACTTTGGTGGCGGGCAACCATGTTTTTGATTTCGCTACCACCTATTTTTACGCACATCCCAGCCTTTCTAGCCCGAGCACGTTCCAGGTATCAGATCAGGAGTACGAGGACTTCAAGAAGTTTTTGGTAGGTAAATCTTACGATTATACTACGTACACGGAGAAATCCGTAAAAGACATGGAGGCCTATTTGGCCAAAGAGCCCTATTTTAATGAGATCAAGGGGCAACTTGACCAGATTAAGACCAAGGTGAACCATAGTAAGGAGAATGATCTAGAGACGCATAAAAAGGAGATCAAGAAGATCTTGAGTGAAGAGATTGTCTCAAGGTACTATTTTCAAGAAGGCATGATTGAAGCGAGTCTCCAAGGAGACCCGGTGATTGATTTGGCCAAAAGTTATTTTGCGACACCCGCTCGCCTGGCAAAGGCTTTGGCTGGAACATCCAAGTAGAATGGCACTCATTTTATCCATAGAAACGGCTACGCCCGTTTGTTCGGTGGCACTGCATGAGCAGGGAAATCTTCTTGCGGTCTCAGAGATTCGGGAGCCGGGGGCACATGCGGAGAAGTTGATGGGACTGTTGGAGGAAGTATTAGCCAAAGCTGGTAAACTACTTTCGGATTTGGAGGCCATTGCTGTTTCCGAAGGGCCGGGCTCATACACGGGGCTCCGCATTGGGGTTTCCACAGCCAAAGGCCTCGCTTTTGCGCTTGATAAGCCTTTGATTGGAATCAATACCCTGCGAGCCATGGCTGCTGCATGCCCCTTGGAAAAAGGTGCGCAGGCAGTTGCTGTATTGGACGCTCGAAGGATGGAAGTATATACCCAGGTGTTTGGGGAGCAATTGGAGGAAAAAACGCCCATTGAGGCCTTGATTTTAGAAGAGGGAGTTTTTGGGTCTTGGTTGGAGCAGGGCAAAGTGTTTTTTATTGGGGATGCGGTGGAGAAGGTGAAGCAGGTGGTAGATCATCCCAACGCTGTTTTTTTATCCGAGACCGAATATCTTTTGTCTGCTAAAACTATGGGCCAGCTGGCCTTTAAAAAATTCCAAGAGCAAGGCTTTGAAGACCTTGCTTATTTTGTGCCTAATTACTTAAAAGAGTTTAAAGCGCTGCAATCCACAAAGAATCCATTGTTAAAGCCATGAGCGAATTGATCAATCGAGTTGCTTCCAGTCCTATTGTTTCATTAAACATGGAAGATTTCTATCCTCAGGAGGAGCGAATGCTATTTGATGTGGCTGATTTTATGGAGCAGGGCTTGGTGCTCCGGGAGAAGGAGTTTAGGGGAGCGCTGAAAGGATTTGATTGGACGATATATACAGAGAAGTGGGTAGCGGTAACCTGTAGTGCGGACGCCATTGTCCCTACTTGGGCCTTCATGCTCGTGTGTACCTACTTGGATGGTTTGGCAAAGGGGTATTGTGTGGGGGATTTGGAGAGTTTGGAGCAGTACGTGGTGGAGGACACCTTGTCTCGACTTCCTTTGGATGAGTATAAAGACAGGCCAGTAGTAATCAAAGGATGCAGCAAGTTCCCCATTCCTTTGTTTGCGTATGGGCGCTTGGTTTCCTTGTTGCAGACAGTGGCTAAGAGCCTCATGTTTGGTGAGCCTTGTAGTACGGTGCCGTTGTTCAAAAAAGGAAAGGCCTGATTTCTACTGCCTAAGCAGTTGCTTGGAAAAAGGTTGTGATTTTTGTTGGCGAAGTTCTTGCGTAATCCGCCCCACTGCGCTATGTTTGCACTCCCGTTCAAGAATACGTCTTGGCGAACCATAAATACAGTAGGCAAAGGCAGTGAAAATTCAAACTTTTTTCACGGACAGATTTTGTAAAGAAAAAACAAAACACGATCTTTGCACTCGCATTTGGGACTAGGTATGTCTCTCTACTTTCCAAAACGTTGGAAAAAAGTTCTTTGAAGTGATGTAAGGCAAAAAAGATTAACCTGAGGATGAGGTGGTTTATGGGTATACTTTACCTGTAGACTGACTTACAAAAATAGAC
>JBIIFN010000046.1:0-14914 GCA_044237325.1 Algoriphagus sp. | reverse complement strand
TGATTTTCCACCACCTGTTGGATTCGCTCGGTAAGCTGGAGAACGGATAGGGCTTGCATGGTACTTATTTGGGCAGGGCGTGTTGGATCTGCGCACTTAAGGACTTGCTGGCACGCAAGAGCGGAAGCCTCACTTGATCCGTAGTGCAGATGCCCAGTTGGAATAGTAGGCTTTTTATGCCTACGGGGTTGCCTTCAAGGTACATTAATCCATTGAGCGCCAAGAGTGAATAGGCTGCGGCTAGGGAATCGGCTTCTTTTCCATGGGTCATGACCTTGAATGTTGCCGGTAGGGCGTTTGCCAAGACCGAGATCACCCCAGAACCTCCGATGCGCTGCATGGGTAGCGTAAGTAGGTCGTCTCCAGAGAGAAGCAAAAAGTCTTTGGGCATGGCAGCGGCGATTTGCATGCATTGCTCCAAGTTGCCGCTAGCTTCTTTGATCCCCACGATATTGGGGTGATGGGAGAGCGTGAGCGTAGTTTCGGCGGTTAAGTTGGACATGGTGCGTCCAGGAATATTGTAGAGCAGGACCGGCACCGGAGAGGCATCCGCCAGCGCCTGGTAGTGCGCGATGATACCGGATTGGGTGGGCTTATTGTAGTAGGGGCTGACAGATAGAAGGGCGGCTACTCCATCAAATTCAGTGGAGCCAATCTCTTCCAAACAGGCATGCGTACTGTTGCCACCTAAGCCAAGCACCAAGGGTACGCGGCCTTGGTTGTGGGCCACACAGGCCTGGAGGACTTGTTTTTTTTCTGGTGCATTTAACGTTGCCGACTCTCCTGTGGTGCCAAGCACAACAAGGTAGTCTACACCACCAGCAATGACGTGGTCTATCAGCCGCTTTAGGCTGTCAAAATCGATGCGTTGATCTTCTAAAAATGGGGTGATGAGTGCAACTCCAGTTCCTTTGAATGCGTTCATGAGGTGGGTTTATGGCCGAGAACAAATATAGGTTCTTGGACGGATTTTTAGTTGAATGGAATAAATTTAACTAGGTTTAATGCGTTTAAACCTAGATTTTGATCCATGGTCACATAACCTAAAATAAGGCATCCTTGTTCTTTGTCTACTGAAATACGAGAAAAACTAAGGCGAAAAAGCAGCTAGGTGGTTAATTGGATGGTCTCTCTTTTGCTTTTAGCTTTAAATAGTTTGGGTTTACTAAAGTAGGTCCGCTCGTTTTTTATAAATTTATCCTTATTCTCACCTTTTTTCCTTTCTGTGGAAATTCTCATCATTCTTGTCCTTGTCTTGTTGAACGGTATTTTTGCCATGGCCGAATTGTCCTTGGTGTCCTCCCGAAAGTTTAAGTTGGAAAGCTTAAAAAAGCAGCGCAAGCTAGGGGCGAAAGAGGCATTGGCTTTATCTGAAAATCCAACCAAATTCATGTCCACGGTGCAAATCGGCATTACCCTCATTGGGGTCTTACTGGGGGTTTACGGGGGCAAAAACATCACGGATGATTTGGAGCAGCTGCTGCAAAAAATCCCATTTTTAACTCCCTATTCCAATTCCATTGCAGTGGGTTTGGTGGTGGTTTTGATTACCTACCTATCCATTGTTCTCGGCGAGCTATTTCCAAAGCGCCTGGGCATGACCTTTCCTGAACAGATTGCAGTGCGGGTATCCAAGCCTATGCTTTGGTTGTCCAAATTGACCAGTCCTTTTGTCTGGCTGTTGACGGTTTCCAATGACTTTTTACTCTGGCTGTTTCAGATCCGGCGCACCTCGGAAAGTAAGATTTCCGAAGAAGAGCTTAAGGCCATGATCAAAGAAAGTGCGGAGGGAGGTGAGATCATGAATATTGAGCAGGATATCGTGGAGCGTGTTTTTGAGTTGGGAGACCGGAGAATCAACACCTTACTCACGCACCGCAGCGAGTTGGTGTTCTTTGCTACGACCGACACTGAGGAGGTGGTGCGAAAAAAAATAAGCGAGGAAAAGCATTCGGCTTATCCCCTTTGCACTGCTGGTAACTTAGATCAGATCACCGGAATTGTCTTGGTCAAGGACCTCTTTGATGAAAGTCTTCAAGAGGGCTTTGACTTGAAAAAAATAGCAAAACCCCCGTTATTCTTGAACGAGAGTATGTTTGCCTATCAAGCCTTGGAATCGTTTAAGGCGAATCGGATGCACTATGGCTTGGTCATCGACGAGTACGGGGTCACGGTAGGGATGGTGACTATGGATGACGTGGTGGATGCCTTGGTAGGGGAAGCCACGGAGTTGGACCAGACCGACTACCAGATCGTGGAGCGTGCGGATGGCACCTGGCTCATCGATGGACAATACTCCATTATTGATTTTGAGAAATACTTTGATTTTGAGGTGTCTTACAAAAATAAAAGTTTCACCACCCTCGCAGGGTTGATCCTTCACCAAAGCGGAGCTATACCCAATGTGGGGGATACAGTCACCGTGCAAAACCTCCGGCTGGAGGTGGTCGACAAGGATGGGCAGCGAATAGATAAGGTGCTTGTG
Organism: Algoriphagus sp.; assembly: GCA_044237325.1. Lineage (GTDB taxonomy): Bacteria > Bacteroidota > Bacteroidia > Cytophagales > Cyclobacteriaceae > Algoriphagus. The sequence goes on along the minus strand of JBIIFN010000046.1, from coordinate 12,429 downwards.
AGTCGGATTTAAGCGCTAGCTAGAATAAAATTCCAGGATTACCTTTTTGTAGATTTATTTGGTGCGATTTTTTAACGAACGGAGGTATTTCCTACTCTCCACCGTTGACCAATTTCAAAAACTCGGCTTCAGACAGTAAGGGTACGCCCAGTTTTTGTGCTTTTTCCTTTTTGCTTGGCCCCATTTCTTCTCCTTCGATGATGAAATCCAGGTTTTTGGAAACTGTTCCTAGGTATTGTCCGCCATGGGATTGCACGAAGCTTACGATTTCGTCTCGCTTGAAGTTTTGCAGCTTGCCAGAGGCTAGCACGCGCTTTCCTGCTAGGGCTGTTCCAAGGGAAACCACTTCGCCTCCTTGCATCTCAAAATGAAGTCCATGCGCTTTGAGTTGCGCGATGTTTTCCAGGTTTTGGGCTTGCCCAAAAAACTCCTGCAAGCTTTGCACCAAGGTTTCGCCGATGCCATTGATATTGAGCAGTTCTTCTGCCGTAGCTGCTTGCAATTTCTCAATGGTGCCAAAGTGTTTGGCCAGGAGTTGGGCTGTATTTTCTCCGATATTTCGTATTCCTAGCGCAAAAAGCACCTTATCAAAGTCCTGAGCTTTGGAAGCCAGAATACCTTCCGTCATGTTGGAAATGACCCCTTCTTGGAAGGTGTTTGCCTTTAACTTTTTGATGCGCTCTTGCAGTTCTTCAGGTAAGTTGAGCTGCAGATGGAGTAGGATAGTATGTACCGTTCCTTGCTGTTTGCTGGCCTCGAGGATCTGTTCAAAGGATATTCGGCGTCCTAGGAAAATCTCGAGCACCACTGCCACTGGCACGTAATCCTCCACCTGCTTGAGTTCTGGGTGCGCCTGCAGGTGCTGCAGCAGGTAGTCGACCATACCCACGTTGGAGGGAACCTTTTTCTTCCAATCTCGGAGCTGTGCTTGAAAGGCACGTAGACGATCCCGGAGGGGGAGATGGTTGTTTTCGCTAAGGAAGTCTTGGATGGGTTTGAAGGAAATTCCTTCAGTAAGTGCAAACAGCGCTTTTTCAAGCGAAATATACAGCAGGCCGCTAGCTTCCCGCTCGTACTGGTCCTGGCTCATTTCTAGGCCTAGAAGTTCCTCCTGCTTAGTATCCAAGCTGTAGATGTCGGCATAGGTACGAATAAAGCCCTGGTCGATCAGCGCTCGGATGCGCTCTGTGCCCAGGGAGTCGATATCCATGGCACGCTTGCTCACAAAGTGCTCGATACGTCCAAGAACTTGTGGTGGGCAGGCGGCTGCATTGGGGCAGTAGTGTTTGGCTTCGCCTTCTTTTCTTACGAGTGCACTGCCGCATTCTGGGCAGTGGCTGAGGTAGGTGATGGGTTCTGTACCGAGGGGGCGTTTTTCGGACACCACGGCAGTGATCTTTGGGATGATTTCTCCCCCTTTTTCAACGAGCACCACATCGCGCTCGTGGAGGTCGAGACGCTCGATCTCGTTGGCATTGTGCAGGGAAGCCCGCTTCACGGTGGTGCCCGCCAAAAGCACAGGTGCCAGGTTGGCTACGGGGGTGATGGCTCCCGTGCGACCTACTTGGTAGGTGATAGAAAGTAGGGTTGATTCGGCACTTTCCGCTTTGTATTTGTAGGCAATTGCCCAGCGGGGATTTTTGGCGGTGAAGCCAAGCTCCTCCCGCTGTTGGTAGTCGTTGAGTTTGATTACTACCCCATCGGTATCTAGGGGAAGTTCCATGCGCTTTTCTTTCCAAGCCTCGATATAGGCGAGTACTTCTTGGATGGTTTTTGCTTTTTGGTAGGTAGGAGAAACGTTAAATCCCCAACGCTCGAGTAAGTGAATCGCTTGATCGTGTTGGTCTACCCCTAGGTCATTGCCCAAAAGTTGGTAGAAGTAGCAGTTGAGGCGACGCTTTGCCACCACGCTGCTGTCCTGCATTTTCAGTGTGCCGGAGGCTGCATTTCTAGGATTTGCCATCAGTGCTTCGCCCTTAGCCTCCCGCTCGGCGTTGATTTTTTCAAATTCCTTTAAGGGAAGAAAAATCTCCCCGCGAACTTCAAAGCGCTTGGGAACCGAGGCATCGGTCAATCGTAGCGGGATGTTGCGGATGGTACGCACGTTGGCCGTGACGTCGTCCCCCTTGGTACCGTCCCCTCGGGTGACCGCGCGAAGGAGCTGCCCATCTTCGTAGACGAGAGAGATGGCGACTCCGTCAAATTTCATCTCGCAGAAATAGTCATAGTTGGTATGACCCAAACCTTTGGTAATGCGTTCGTCAAAAGCACCAAGTTCCTCCACTGTGTAGGTATTGCCCAGCGAAAGCATGCGGTAGGTATGCGCTACGGTTTGAAATTCCTTTGTGACCGTGCCCCCAACACGCTGGCTGGGGCTATCGGGATCAAGGAGGTCCGGAAATTGGCTTTCCAACGCCACCAATTCTTCTAGTAGCTGATCGAATGCATAATCTGAGATCTCTGCCCGGCTCTCCTGGTAGTAAAGCTGGTTATGGTAGTGTAGGCTTTGAGTGAGGATAGCGATTCTGGCCTTGGCTTCAGCGTGCGTCATGGGTGAAAAATTTGCCCTTAAATTTAATAGGAAAGCAGGTAAGATGCGACTTTTTGATGGGATAAAACCGGGGATTTAAGCCGGGATTTACCTCTTAAAAATTTATGCTGTGGGAGAGTTTTCAGGGGTTCTCTGCGGGTTACTACCTACCTTTGTACCGCATGAAAAAGCAGCTACCGGTAGATAGAATGATCCTGAAGGAGGCACAGCGCCATTTTTTGGAAAAAGGATACAAGAAAACCAGCATGGAAGGCATTGCTTTGGCACTTGGAATCAGTAAAAAGACGCTCTATGCCCATTTTGGTGGAAAGCAGGTACTGCTTTCGGCTGTCTTAGCAACGGTGCTTACCCAATTGGAAGCTAAGATAACCGCTGTTTTGAAGCAGCGACAACTTCCCTTTACACTCAAGTGGACAGCCGCTACGGAGCAGTTGCTTCCTTATTTGTCTGAAAAGAGTCTCGACTTTTGCGCTGAGGTCAGGCTACAGGAGTCGCAGTGTTGGGCAGATTTTACGCAAGAACTGACAACCTCGATTCGCCCACTTTTTGTGCAAATGATGGACGAAGGAAAGGCCCTAAGGCAGGTATCGCCGGAACTCGCTCCCCATCTGCTTTGGACCTTGCTTTGTGCAGCGGTACGTAGTTTGGTGGATTTCCGAAGCTTCAGTGAGGGAAAGGAGATTGGAGAAAAGGAAAGAAATGCCCTCCCGGCCCAACTTTACCTTCAGGCCGTGCAGCTACTCGGCACAGGGCTGCGCAGGAAGGAAGATGGAGATGAATTTATCGAGGGGTAGCATCTACCCCTTCCGCTGATTTCCCTATCTTTGAGGCAATATTTCTGGCTCCCATTTTACGTTCACCCGCTGGAAATTTGCAATAAACTCATGTCTACGACCCAATTTAAGCGCTATACCGTCACTTCGGCCTTACCCTACGCCAATGGCCCGCTACACATCGGCCACTTAGCCGGCTGTTATATCCCTTCCGACATCTACGTGCGCTACCTTCGCTCCCAGGGGAGAGACGTGGCCTATATCTGTGGGTCGGACGAGCACGGGGTGGCCATTACCATCAAAGCGGCCAAGGAAGGAAAGACGCCTCAGCAGGTAGTCGATCAGTACCACGAGATGATGAAAGCGAGCTTTGCGGAGTTTGGCATCAGCTTCAACCATTACTCTCGTACCTCTGCAGCCATTCACCACGAGACGGCACAAGAATTTTTCACTAATCTGTATGAGAAAGGGGAGTTTATAGAGCAATCTACTGCCCAATATTATGACGAGGAAGCGAATCAGTTTCTTGCTGACCGCTATATAGAAGGCACCTGCCCCAAGTGCGGCAACGAGCACGCTTACGGCGACCAATGCGAAAAGTGCGGCACCTCTCTGAGCCCTACCGAATTGATCAATCCAAAGTCAAAGTTGAGCGGTCGTACCCCTGTGTTGAAGGAGACCACCCATTGGTTTTTGGATTTGGCGCGCTACCAAGACTTTCTCAAAAAGTGGGTTTTGGAAGAGCATGCGGATGACTGGAAAAACAACGTATTGGGCCAATGCCGCTCTTGGCTAGAGGCCGGAGACGGCCTCCAGGCACGTTCCATGACCCGTGATTTGGATTGGGGTATCCCGGTTCCTTTGAAGGAGGCCGCAGGAAAAGTACTTTATGTCTGGTTTGACGCACCTATTGGCTACATCTCCGCTACCAAAGAGTGGGCTGCAGCGCAGGGCAAAGACTGGCAACCCTATTGGAAAGAAAAAGATACCAAGCTGGTGCACTTCATCGGCAAGGATAATATTGTCTTCCATTGCATTATTTTCCCAGCAATTCTGAAAACGCACGGAGGCTATATCCTTCCGGACAATGTACCTGCCAATGAATTTTTGAATTTGGAAGGGGATAAAATTTCTACCTCCCGCAACTGGGCGGTGTGGCTGCACGAGTACTTGGAAGAGTTTCCAGGTCAGCAAGACTTGCTCCGCTACGTGCTCACGGCCAATGCGCCAGAAACTAAAGACAACGACTTCACTTGGAAGGATTTTCAAACGAGGACCAATTCCGAGTTGGTGGCCATCTACGGCAATTTTGTGAATCGTGCGGTGGTGCTTACGCAAAAGTTTTTTAATGGAATCGTGCCTCCTCGCGGGGAACTACGGGGGATTGATGAGGAGGTTTTGCGTGAGCTAGAAGCCTTCCCTGAAAAAATAGCCTCCTCTATCGAGCGCTACCGCTTCAGAGAAGCACAGGCCTTGATGATGGATTTGGCACGTATGGGAAATAAATACCTGGCCGATACCGAGCCTTGGAAGGAAGTGAAAACTGACCTACCTCGTACGCAAACCATCTTGAATATTGCACTCAACCTAGCGGCCAACTTGGCTATAGTCTCGGAGCCTTTTCTGCCATTTACTGCCCAAAAGCTCTACCGAACTTTTGGAATGACTGCTACCAGCTGGGCTGATGCCGGCAACGGTAACCTGATCCAGGCAAATAGAGCCATGGGAGAGCTAGGGTTGTTGTTTGAAAAAATTGAAGATGAAGCTGTCGAAAAACAAGTACAAAAACTGTTAACTGCCAAAAAAATGAATGACGCTGCTGAACTCCCTGTTCCTTCCATGAAGGACTTGATTACCTACGATGATTTTGCTAAGCTTGACATGCGTGTGGTGACGGTATTGGAGGCGGAGCAAATGCCCAAGTCCAAGAAGTTACTCAAGCTAAAGGTGGATACTGGCCTTGGAGAACGAACGGTTCTCAGCGGTGTGGCAGAGCATTTTGATCCTGCATTTTTGGTGGGCAAGCAGATCACCATGCTAATCAACCTGGCGCCAAGAAAAATGATGGGCATCGACTCCGAAGGTATGATTCTGATGGCTGAAGGCAAAGACGGTAAGTTGAAGTTACTCCAGCCGCATGAGGGAACCTCACCCGGATCTGTGATTTCTTAAGCTGACTTAGCAACAAAACAACAAAGCTGGCCCTGTACACTAGGGCCAGCTTTGTTGTTTTTCAGGTAGGGTATTGGGTAATCGTTTAGTTGGATGCTCCTTACCTAAGCCTCCAAATCCCCTGTGATTCTCCCTAAACTTATAGGTTGTAACTTTTCCGCACCATCAAAAAGTACAGGCTGTCTGGAAGTAATTTTCTAAGGATCAGTAGCATAGGGCCAGGTTTGCCTACGGCATACCGCATTTGGTTACTGGAATCGGTGGCAGCTTTGAAGATTACTTTTGCAACCACCTCGGGTCCTTCGGCCTCTTTCATTACTTTTTCTGCAGCGGCATTGAATTTTTGGATAAATCCATCGTATTGGTTGGTGTCAACAGGCTTGATGTATTGGCGACTTCTGCCGTAGAATTCGGTGACAATGGGACCTGGTTCAATCAGTTTGATTTTGATGCCAAATTGTGCCACCTCATAGTGAAGTGATTCGGAAAAGCCTTCAACTGCAAACTTGGTAGCGTGATAAATGCTGTAGAGCGGGAAAGTTATTTTTCCGCCCATACTTGAAATTTGAATGATTGTGCCACCACCCGCAGGCCGCATCAATTTGATGGCTTCTCTAGTCACTCGCATCAGTCCAAAAACATTTGTGTTGAACTGATTTGCAATGACCTCGTCAGACATCCCTTCAAACACACCATCGACACCATAGCCTGCGTTATTGATGATCACATCCAGCTTACCAAACTTTTTTACGGCCTGTGAAAGGCTTTCCATGCAACTTCCAAGATCAGTTACATCTAATCGGTAAACATGTACGTTATCAAAATCTTTAAAATCCTGTTCCTTTTCAGGATTTCGTTGCGTAGCGATGACGTTCCAGCCTTGTTTTGCAAACTCAAAAACTGCTGCTTTTCCAATGCCACTGGAAGTTCCAGTGATGAATACGTTCTTTTTCATAGGTTTTATTTTAGGCAAACGTATGGGCTTGGTTTTTAACATACAAGATTAGAGTATACTCTATGGTATATGTTTATTTTTATAACCTATATTTGAGCCATGTTGATCAACGAGTTATCTAAAAGAACAGGTATTTCCACCTTCACCATCCGCTTTTATGAAAAGTCAGGATTACTAGAGGGCAAGCAGGATGAGTCAGTCACCTCCAATAACTATTTTCATTACGATGAGGTGAGTGTAGAAAAATTGGAGTTTATACGGGACGCAAAATCTGTTGGATTTACGATTAAAGAAATTGGGCAAATCATTGATGCCTGGTACAACAATCGCTACAGTAAAGAGCAGAAAATCGACATTCTGGACGAAAAGCTGATTTCTTTAGAAAATAAATTGAAAGAAATTAAGGATATGAAAAAGCAAATTCTTCAGTTTAAAAAGGATGTTGCCAATGATCAATGTTGACCTAACTAGAGTAAAGCGAAGCAGGTAATTGATGTCCTACTTCGCTTCATTTTTACTCCTAATTGGCAATTAATTCGACTTCACGGCGCCTTTGGGCATTTCAAACAAGCTTTCGTCTAGTTCTTCGTTGACCAAAAAGATATCCGAATAGCTTACTTGGTAGCGAATGCGTTTGCTGGAGTCATTTTCGATTTGGTAGCCTGTGATCACCCGAGGGAAGATCAATCCGCTGGCATCCCGGTAGTCTTCGTATTTCAAGGCCTCCTGTACTTGGTTGCCTTTGTCGTAAAAGGTAACCGCAAAAAGCACCCAGGCCAAGCGTCCCGTGGCGGGGTCCACCAACAGCTCGTAGCGATTGGAGGGGCCGATAAGTTTGCCTTCTTTTACTTTTGCCTCAAGTGTAGGATAGCTGATGCCATTGAATACCCGATTGGGTAGGGGAGTGATGGTAACAAGCGTGTCTGTGAGCGTGTAGGGAATGCTGAGAAAAGTTGCGTAGAGGTTGTGGTAAAAGCGTACCGACTGCCCAGGGAAAGCTTTCCGGTTGGGGCTAATCCATACTTTTTCCCCGTCGTTGCCTGCCTGAAAGAGGTCTGCATCGATGCGCGCTCTTCCGTCCTGTAGGTCCAGGTAATGATTTTCCCACTCAAGGGTGGTCTCATGCACCATGGCAAAAGAGAAGGAGCGGGCTTCCACCCATTTTCCCCAATCCCCATGTGCGTCCAATACTTTTTTGAAGGCTTCGGGCTGGTTGAGCCGTGGATCTGGTCCTTGATTTTTTTCTTGACAAGAAAATAGGAGAAGCAGAGCGGCGAGCGAAAAGCCTAGGGAACGAAGGATCATGGCAGTAAAATTTACGAAATATACCAAATCACATGAAAATATGGGTTGGAAGGAACAGGAATGAGATCGTATTCAGTAGATTTTTTAAAAAAAAATGATGCCCACTCTTCATTGATAGTAAAGTCTTGTTTAGATTTGTTCCAAATAAAAATAAGCGCTTATGTGGTCTCGAATTCGCACGTTTTTAAATGACATCCACTTGTATGCCGGCCTACTTAGTGGGCTGATTGTCATAGCGGTTTGCTTCACCGGTACCCTTTACGTGTACAATACGGAGATTCGTGAATATTTCGATTCCGAGCGCTACTTTGTTTCCGACCAAGGAAGCCCGCTATCCCTCACCGAACTGAAAGAAAACCTCGCACCCCTGCAAGAAGGGAAGTTAGTTGGCGTCAACTGGTTTGAGGAAGCCGGCAGAACGGTGCAGTTTTCTGTCAAAAAAGAAGGGGAGGAAAAGGCCGTCACCTACTTTTTGCATCCCTATACCGGGGAGATTCTTGCAGATAATAAAGCCAAGACCCCAACCGAGGAGTTTATGGGCTACGTATTTTCCCTACACCGTTGGCTCCTTTTTGATCGGGTGGAAGATCCCATCTTAGAAAGTATGTCCAACCAGGACTTTGGCCGAATGATCAATGGCGTGGCTACCCTCTTGTTTCTGCTAGGTACGATGACGGGCTTGGCGCTATGGTTTCCCAAAAAAGTAAAAAACTGGAAGCAGGGCTTATCTGTCAAGTGGTCGGGCAACTGGAAGCGAATCAACCATGACTTGCACAATACGCTTGCCTTTTATTCACTCATCGCCTTATTTATCATGGCAGTGACCGGTCCATTTTGGTCCTTTGGCTGGTACAAGACAGCTTGGCAAAAGACTTGGGAGATCTACCAAGCACCCAAGGAAGAAGCAAAAGGGCCGGAAACTACTCCTACAGCCGCTGAGTTGGCCCAACAAAAACAGGCAGATTCCCTCTTTGTGCTGACGAGCCAGGCGCTCTCCTTGGATGAGGTGCTGGCTACAGCCAACCAACGCCTTCGCTACCCGGGCAATGTCAAGTTGACCTTGCCCGAAGAGGCAGGTGAACTTATCGGGGTAAGCAAGTCAAGAACAGGCTTTTTTGCGCGAGCAGGCGCTGACCAACTGAAGTTGCAGCCCGAAGACTTATCCCTTAAAGAGTTTGTTCTCTTTGCCGAATTACCGGTGCGACAGCAGATTGGCAAATCCGTAAAAGCCCTCCATACGGGGGAAATTTTCGGGAAATTCACCAAGTTCTTGTGGGTAATTGCCTGTGCGATCGCTACCTCGCTTCCCATCACGGGTACCATGATTTGGTGGAACAAGCGTAAGAAGAAAAAGTCAGCAAAGGCCAAAACAAAGTTAGCAGCCCAGTAGCAGCAAAGGGATTTTCTGGATTTAAGGGCTGGATTCATCCATTTTTTTCCTGTCTCCTGAATTTTTCTTCCTCTTAAGTGCGATTTTCCTCAAAAATCAGGGAATATTTACGCCATGAGAATCCTCGTAGTAGAAGATGAGCAGGGCATTTCCAATTTCCTCAAGCAGGGTTTGGAGGAAGAATCCTTTGCTGTGGACGTCACAGACAATGGAAAAGTAGGCCTAGACCTCGCGCTATCGGGCAACTATGACCTCCTCTTGCTTGATTGGATGGTACCCGGCATCAGTGGTATTGAGCTCACAAGGCAGTTTCGAAAGCAATTCCCCTTCACCCCCATCATCTTTCTGACAGCCAAAGACACGGTCGACGAAACGGTCTTTGGACTCCAGCACGGAGCCAATGATTATATCAAAAAGCCTTTTCATTTTGAGGAGCTGCTCGTACGCATTCGCGTACAAATGCGCGGCAAAGTGCAGGTTGAAGAGCAGTTGACTTTAGGCCCAATCTTGTTGGATACAGAAAAACACCTCGTGCTTCGAGATGGAAAAGAAGTAGCCCTGACGCAAAAGGAATTTGCGCTACTTGAATACCTCGTGCGGAACAAAAACAAGGTTTGTCGCCGCACACGGATCATCGAAAGTGTCTGGGACATTCACTTTGACTATAATACAGGCATCATCGATGTCTTTATCAATTCCCTGCGGAAAAAGTTGCACCTGCAAAAAGGGGAAGACTATATCCAAACCATCCGCGGTGTAGGATACATGGCCAAGGACCTATGAATACACCCTACAAAGAGCGCATAGCAAGGCGCCTCACTTGGGTAACGGCCCTCATCTTCTTGGGCGTATTTTTGTTGATTTACCTGGTCGCCAACTTTACCGTCATTCGTAACATCGATCGAGAATTGCAGTTGGAGACAGAGAAGCACCAGGGAGAGATTTTTTTAGTGGACGGGAAAATCAAATTTCTTCACCGCGATGAATGGGAGCAGATGGAGCATACGCAGCTGCAGCTCAACCCGATTTTCATCGAAATCGTGGACATGGAAGGGAAGTCCATGGACAAGTCCCCCAATCTTCGAAATAATCACCTGAGTTTTTCCCCCGAAGCAGCATCGGGCATGGAGGAGTCCACCCAAAAGATTGGTTCCAAGGAGCTGAGACAAAGGCAGATCCCCTTGTTTACGGCAGGCAAACAAGAGGGCTATCTCCTTCTTGCCAAGTCTTTTGAAGATTCCCGTGAGCTATTGAACAACCTGCGAAACGTTCTCCTGCTGATTTACCCGATGCTGCTCATTACGCTCTACCTGACCATGCGTTACTTGGCTGGAAAAAGCATTGCTCCGCTGGAAAAGATTAGTCAAAAGACAAATCAGATCACCCAGCAAAACTTAAGCGAGCGCGTGCCGGATTCGGGTGCTCGAGATGAAATTGGCCTGCTCACCCAGGCCATCAACAACCTGCTGGATCGCCTAGAGCAGGCCATGCAGCGGGAAAAGCAATTTACGTCGGATGCTTCACACGAACTGCGTACGCCACTTTCGGTCTTGCGAGGTACACTTGAAGTTTTGATTCGTAAGCCGAGAACAGCCGAGGAGTACGAGCAAAAGGTGAAAACAGCCTTGGGAAGTATCGACCGCATGAGTGCTATGATTGACCAGTTGTTGGCCCTGGCTCGCGTCGAAAACGGGAAAAATCTAATTAAAGAAGAGCTGGAGCTGATTACCTTTTTGGAGGAGCTGGCGGATAAATTCACCGTAGAGCAGCAGCAAAAGATCACCTTTCAGTCCCTTGTCGGCCACCCTATTTACGTGCGCACCAACGAGAAATCCTTAGAGATGATCCTGGATAACTTGCTTGAAAATGCAATCAAATACACGCAAGGAAAGGGTGAGGTCGTCTTGCGAGTAGGCATAGACCAAGTGCCATTTATTGATGTGGTGGATGCGGGCTTTGGCATCTCGCCCGAGCAGTTGGAGCAAATTTTTGATCCTTTTTTTAGATCCCAGGAAGCCTTGGATAGGGGGATTCCCGGTACCGGTTTGGGCTTGGCCATTGTCAAAAAGCTGGCGCAAGAGTCGGGTCTTCAGCTCTCGGTTACCAGTATTGAGGGGCAAGGAAGCACTTTCCGACTTGCTATTCCTACCTCATCTTAAGGAAAAATTAAGAAAAGGCTAAGAGTAGCCTAAGGCCAGTTGGGGATTTTTGTATCCCACCTTAGTCTTGGACGCATGCTTGATCGGATCATTCACTGGAGTATATCGCACAAATTTCTCGTCGCCATTTTTATTACGGCTTGGGTGGGCTTTGGTGTATATGCCTTGGTCAATTTGCCCATTGGGGCGGTACCTGACGTCACCAACAACCAGGTGCAGGTCATCACGACCTCTCGTAACTTGGCTACGGAGGACGTAGAAAAGTTTCTGACCTATCCCATCGAACTGGAGATGGCCAACCTCCCCGGCATCAAAGAGATCCGTTCGGTATCTAAGTTTGGGCTCTCTGTGGTTACGCTCGTTTTTGAGGAGGATATGGGCACCTATTTGCCTCGTCAACTAATTGCTGAGCGCCTTAAAATCGCCGAAGAAAAAATCCCTGCTGGGTTCGGAAAGCCGTTTATGGGCCCAATTTCCACCGGTTTGGGGGAGATCTATCAATACATCATCGACGTCAAGCCAGGCTACGAGGATCGCTACAGCATCACTGACCTACGCACGATTCAGGATTGGGTGGTGCGGCGCAACTTGTCGGGCATCGAGGGAGTCATCGAAGTCAATACTTGGGGAGGCTACCTCAAAGAATACGAAGTAGCCATCGATCCCAATCGCCTCAAGGCCATGGAGGTAGACTTGGCAGCTGTTTATGCTGTATTGCAACAAAACAATTCCATTGCTGGAGGCAGCTATATTGAAAAGACCAACGAGAGCTTTTTTATCCGTGGCGAGGGTCAGGTCAAAAGCCTAGAAGACATTGAAAACATTGTTGTGGAACTGCGCGGAGGAAGCCCAATCTATATTCGGGATATTGCGCAAGTGCAGTTTGGGCATGCCAACCGCTTTGGGGCCATCACGGCCAATGCGCAAGGGGAGAAGGTCTTAGGTCAAGTGATGATGCTCAAGGGAGCAGATGGCAAAGGAACCATCGACCGGGTTAAGGCCCGCATCGCTGAGATGGAAACTGCCCTACCAGAGGGTATTGTGATCAATGGCTTTTTAGACCGTTCGGAGTTGATTGGTCGGACGACCTTTACTATCGTTGAAAACCTGGTGCTGGGTTGCTT
>JBIIFN010000181.1:0-4207 GCA_044237325.1 Algoriphagus sp. | reverse complement strand
AATCATACCTGTTAAACCGTAGTTGACAGCGGCAATGACCGCGATAAATGCCAATAGCATACCTCCCACATTCAAGGCCAACTTCAAGCCCTCAGCGGCTCCAATAGACATCGCATCAATCAAGTTGACACCCATAGCCTCCTGATTCACTTCAAGTTTGTCTTGTTTGATTTCTTTTTCGATTTCTGGGATAAAAATCTTAGACAACACAATGGCTGCAGGGGCATTCATGATGCTGGCCCCGAGCAAATACGCAGCAAACTTACTTTGCTCTTCGAGGCTATCTCCTCCTAGAAAAGCTACATAACCTGCCAATACGCCTCCGGCAATGGTGGCCATCCCTCCTGTCATCAAGCACATCAGTTCAGACTTACTCATTTGCGGGATAAAAGGCCTAACCAGAAGAGGCGCTTCGGTTTGGCCAAGAAAGATATTACCTGCCGCAGACAGGGATTCGGGACCTGAAAGCCGCATGGTGCGGGCCATCACCCAAGCAATGCCAAACACCACCTTTTGCAAGATGCCAAGGTAGTACAGACCTGAAGAAACAGTAGAAAAGAAAATGATGGTGGGCAATACCTTAAATGCGAAGATAAATCCAAAGCTATCTCCAGCGAGATCTCCAAAAATAAAGCGTGCCCCAGCTTCGCTAAAACTCAAAAACTTAACAAAGCCCTCGGAGAGGAACTGAAAGGCTGCTTTAACAAACTCTACCTGAGTGATTAGGAAGCCAAATACCAACTGCAAAGAAATCCCAATCGCAACAAGCCTCCAGTCTATTCTTTTTCTGTTGGATGAAAATATGAAGGCCACCAACACGATGACCAGAATTCCAAAGGCGCCTCTTAGGTATTCCATGAAGTAGTTTTTTTACGAATTGCTAAAAATAGTCCAATCTTAGGCATAAAAAAAGCCCCGAAGTAATTTCGGGGCTTTAGGATCAATTCCGTTTGTTTATCTCGTCCCGAATCCGGGCCGCCTTTTCATAATCTTCATCGCCTATCGCTTTGTCGAGCAGGGTATTCAATTTGTCTAGGCTAAAATCCTTCAACGTGTTTTCCTTTGGAGCGGCTCCCTTGGATGCCACGGACTTGCTAGGCTTTTTGGATTCTTCTTGGTTTTCTTCTTCCGTAAATTCGATGCCTGCTTCAGACAATACCTTTTCAGAACAGAAAATGGAGCATCCAAATCGTACCGCAATGGCGATGGCATCGGAAGGTCTGCTGTCTATCTCGACACTGGCAAGTTCACTTTTGCTGTGAATTTTGGCATAGAAAACCCCCTCCTTCATGTCTGAAATAACGACCTTATCGATTTCAAACTGAAAACTGTCCGAGAAGGATTTAAATAAATCGTGGGTCATTGGGCGGTTGGGAATGATTTTTTCAATCTCAATCGCAATGGCTTGCGCTTCAAACATCCCGATGACGATGGGTAGTCTTCGAACACCATCCACTTCACCCATAATCAACGTAAATGAACCCGATTGTGAGTGATTGGACGAAAGTCCCAAGATTTCTAATTCTACCAGTTTTTCCACGAAAATTTATTGTTCGGCTTTTAGCGCAGCGGTAAGTTGAGGTACTATATCAAATGCATCTCCTACAATCCCATAATCTGCTGCTTTGAAAAAGGGCGCCTCGGGATCTTTATTGATTACCACGATGCATTTAGAGGAGTTAACCCCCGCAAGATGTTGAATCGCGCCTGAAATTCCAACGGCGATGTACAAAGTAGGAGCAACTTTTACGCCTGTTTGTCCCACGTGCTCGTGGTGTGGTCTCCAGCCAATGTCAGAAACTGGCTTAGAACAACCTGTAGCAGCACCCAAGGTTTTTGCCAAGTCTTCGATCATGCCCCAGTTTTCAGGACCTTTCATCCCTCTTCCTCCGGAAACCACAATATCTGCTTCAGGAAGCAAAACTTCACCCGTAGAACGATCGGTAGACGTGATTTTTGAAGCAAAATCAGCGTCAGGAATTGATACTGCGAAGGCTTCTACTGCCGCTGCAGCACCATCTACCTTTTGATCGATGGCATTCTTTTTAATAGCCAAGATTTTGTTGGCTGTAGTAATGGTCGTTAGCGCAAAAGCTTTACCTGTATAGATGCTTCGTCTCACGACAAATCCAGCATCCAAGTTGGGCAATTCCACGACATTGGACACCAAGCCTGCATTCAGTTTGATTGCCAGACGAGCCGCTACCGCATCACCAAGTGAAGATTTGGCTAGAATAAGGGTTTTTGCACCCAAGGAATCAAAGGCTTGTCCAACCGCCGTTGCGTGCGCTTGAATCACTCCTGCATTGAGTCGCTCGTCTGCAGCATGAAGTACCTTGGCAGCACCTGCCTGACCTACAGCAGCTAGTTCGTCAGCCGCAAGGGTTCCAAGAGCCAAAGCCACCACGGGTCCCTCTCCTGTTTTATCTGCTAGGGCGTAAGCGAAGGAAACTGCCTCCAAACTGGTTTTTTTGATTTTACCAGCGGCTTGCTCTAGGTATACTAATATAGACATAGTTGATTGACTTATAGTTAATTAAAAAACACCAATTAAAGTACTTTTGCTTCGTTTTTGAGTAGGCGAACCAGTTCCGAAACGTTGTCTTTGTCTACCAGTTTGACAGATCCTTTGGCAGGGGGAAGTTGGTAGCTGCTCGCTTCTGCCTGAGTATCCTGGGTTACAGGCTCCACCACCGATAAGGGCTTGGTGCGGGCAGACATGATTCCACGCATGTTGGGAATTTTCCACTCCGCAATAGGCTCCTGGCAACCTGCGATCAAAGGCAATTGTGCCTCTAGGTATTCTTTACCACCTTCAATCTCACGAGCCATCTTTACCGTAGTACCTTCCAATTCTAGCTTCATCACAGGCGAAAAAGAAGGCATGCCGAGGAGCTCCCCAACCATACCGTGTACCATACCGCCATTGAAGTCGATGGATTCTCTACCCATAAAGATCAAATCATAGGCTCCCTCTTTGGCAAAATGAGCGATCTGCTTGGCCACAAAATAGCTATCCTTTGGAAAAGCATTCACTCGAATGGCATCGTCAGCACCAATAGCCAAGGCTTTTCTTAGGGTGGGCTCTGTTTCCGCCTCTCCTACATTCAATGCAGTGAGCGTTCCGCCAGTTTGATCTCTAAGTTCCACCGCCCTTGCCAAAGCATAATCATCGTAAGGTCCAATGATAAATTGGACTCCAGCGGCGTCAAACTTGGTGTTGTTGGCAGTAAATTGAATCTTGGAAGTCGTATCGGGAACATGGGTGATACAAACAAGAATCTTCATTGGTTTAGCTTTAGGTTATTTAGATTTATTTTGTGTGAAAATAACAGGCAACCGTTAATTAAAAAAACTATTCATGTCCAATTTGGAGCGGATCTCCCTACTCAAAAGCTGCTGTGTCGAAGAGCCTGAAAATCCTTTTAACTTTTATGCGCTCGCGCTAGAATATAGGGAGATAGATAAAATGGCTGCCCGCCAATTTTTCGATCGGGTAAGTGCTGATTTCCCTACTTATCTACCTGCTTATTTCCCTGCTGCCCACTTTTTCTTTGAATTGAATGAATTAGAAAAAGCAAAGCAACTCTTTGAAACTGGACTAGCGCTTGCCACAAGCCTTCAAGACGAAAAAGCAAAAAAAGAGTTGGCTAATGCCTACCAAAATTTTCTTTTTGAAACGGATATGGACTAAACCTGTTCCCTAGCCTCTAGGCGATTAGATCAAAAGGTGCATAGCCTTACCATCCGAAGAAGCGTTGTAGTTCCCTTCCAATTTCCGTATCTTATTAATTATTTGGATCAAACGCGCCGCTATTCATGTATTCCCAACAAGAAATAATTAGCCATTTTTTCACCATTCTTAAAGGAGAAGGTAAGCGCTACACCAAAAAAAGTCTGATCAGGGCAAAGAAAATAAATCCAGGCACACTCGTTATCACCAGAACCAGTGATGGGCAAGAATATGAAAACACGTCAGAACCAGGAGACTGGCTGATCGAAAATCAAACGGCTGTATCGGAACATTACCTGATGAAGGAGGCTATTTTTTCTAAAAAATACATCCTTCACCAAGCACTAGGAGAAGGCTGGGGATCCTACCGCGCAACTGGCTGGGTGTACGCCAAACAATTGACCGCAACAGAGATGCATGCCTTTGCTAGAGCCCAGTCCTTGGATTTTGAAGGTCCACGAAACAAAACCGTCA
>JBIIFN010000180.1:0-4213 GCA_044237325.1 Algoriphagus sp. | reverse complement strand
TTCCGTGGCAACTTGTTTCATGACGAGGTATTTGTATTTACCCCCAAGGGTGATCTCAAAGTGCTTCCCAATGGGGCGTCTGCCTTGGACTTCGCCTTTGAAATCCACACCATGGTGGGTGCCAAATGCATCGGTGCCAAGGTAAATCAGCGGCTCGTCCCGATTTCTCACAAGCTCAAAAATGGGGATCAGGTTGAAATCCTCACCTCCAGCAAGCAAAAACCTACGGAGGATTGGCTTCACCAGGTGATTACCTCCCGAGCCAAAGCCAAAATCAAAGATGCACTCCGGGAAGAGAAAAAATCTGCGATCCTCGACGGGCGGGAGATTGTACAGCGAAAGCTAAAATCCATGAAGATGGATTTTACTTCCGAAGTGGTCGAACAGCTTCGGGCGTATTACGAGTTGAAAACAGCCAACGAGTTTTACTACCGGGTGGGAAGGGGCGTCATTGATCCCACTACTATCAAATCATTTAAAGAGTTTAAAGAGCTCCAAAAGCAAAAAGCAAAAATCTCGGAGAAGGTAAAGGATGAATCCACTTTCACCAAAGAAATCAAAAACCTAAAAGGTCCCGAACACGACCAGCTCCTAATTGGGGAGGACATGGACGTGGTAGATTACGTATTATCAGTTTGCTGCAACCCCATCCCTGGAGACGAAGTTTTTGGCTTTGTAACGATCAACGAAGGCATCAAAATCCACCGCACGTCCTGTCCCAATGCCTTGGAGCTCCTTTCCAAACACGGCAATCGGGTGATCAAGGCACGTTGGACCAGTCAAAAGGAGATTGCTTTTTTGGCGGGTTTACGTATTCTAGGCACCGATCGAGTAGGACTAATTAGTGACTTGACTAAGGTGATTTCGAGCGAACTCAAGGTCAATATGCGCTCTATCACCGTAGATTCTGATGCAGGGATTTTTGAAGGAACCATCAAGCTTTATGTCAACAATACCGAGCACTTGGAGCACCTGATCAAAAACCTTCAACTTGTCGATGGAATTATAAAGGTGGCTCGCTTTGATTGACCCGTATCTTTTCTGTGCTACTTGCGTTATATTTGAAAAAAATCAGACCTCATGTCTTTGAATCCCGCCCATTTCGAAGAGGTAAAGAAAATATTCACCTCCTATCTGGAAGTTCAGAAGCTCCGCAAAACACCCGAGCGCTATGCTATTCTGGAGGAGATATATAGCCGTACCGGTCACTTTGACGTGGAAGGCTTGTATATCAGCATGAAAAATAAAAACTACCGCGTAAGTCGTGCGACGGTATACAATACCTTGGATTTGCTCGTGGAATGTGACTTGGTAGCCAAACACCAATTTGGGAAAAACCTGGCGCAATACGAAAAATCGTACGGTTTTAAGCAACACGATCACTTGATCTGTATCGATTGTAATCAAGTCTTGGAATTTTGTGATCCCCGCATCCAAACGATTCAAACCACCGTTTCAGAGATCCTAAACTTTCAGGTGGTGCAGCATTCCCTGATTCTTTACGGTAATTGCAAAAAAGAAAACTGCGAACATAAAAAGCAAGGAGCATGAAACTCAACTTCAGTCAAAAAAAAGATGACAAAGCCCACTATGTTTTCATGGAGGGGGATTTGATAGGGGATGAGGTAGGTCCGAGGATAGTTGAATTGATCAGCGACTCCCTGCTTGAAGGTGCCAAGACGGTAGTCATAGACTTGGAAAAGGTGCGTTACATCAGCTCAAGTGGTCTTGGGTTATTGATTACGCTGCTCACTAAAATGCGTAATGCAGGTGGAGAGCTCGTACTTACTGCACCTTCGGAGCATGTCAAAAAGTTGCTTCTGATCACCAAACTCAATGGGATTTTCAAGGTGCTTGATTCAGTAGACGAGCTAGCCGCCCAATCCTAAGCAAGGCCCTAGCAAGGGCTTTTTTTATTGATTTTTAAAACTTGAAGAATAATAACCCGCTTTCCTTGGTTTTCTTTCGCCTTATCGCAAATTTCGGCCTTTAAAAAACGCATAGGTAAGTTTAGATCCCGCATCAAATGAAGATGGATGTTTTGTTAGGTCTCCAATGGGGAGACGAAGGAAAAGGAAAAATTGTTGACGTTTTGGCTCCTCAATACGAGGTAGTTGCTAGATTTCAAGGTGGGCCAAATGCTGGACACACCCTTGAATTTGATGGCATAAAGCACGTCTTGCACCAAATTCCATCCGGTATTTTTCGCTCCCAAATCCTCAATATCATCGGTAATGGTGTTGTGATTGACCCCATCATCTTGAAGAAGGAAATCGATGCGCTAGGTAAATTTTCTATTGACTTCAGAAGTAATCTGGTCATTTCGAAGAAGGCCACACTGATTGTACCTACCCACAAACTACTGGATGCTGCCTATGAGCTATCCAAAGGAGATAAGAAAATCGGTTCTACACTCAAGGGGATTGGCCCAACCTACCAAGATAAGATTGGGCGTGCCGCCCTCCGTATTGGCGATATCCTGAGTCCAGACTTCAAAGAAAAGTATGCGGCCCTGCTTGAAAAGCACAAAACGACACTTTCCTTTTACCAACATCCTTTGGATAACCTAGAGGAGATGGAGCGCCAGTTTTTTGAAGCAATAGAATTCATCAAGACACTACCACTTATCGATAGTGAATACACAGTCAACGAGGCGCTTGCTGCTAATAAGCGGATTCTTGCTGAAGGAGCGCAAGGTTCTCTACTCGACATCGATTTTGGCAGCTACCCATTTGTGACCAGCTCCAATACCATGGCGGCGGGCGCTTGCACAGGCTTGGGCGTTGCTCCATCCAAAATCGGAGAGGTGTTCGGCATTTTTAAGGCCTATTGTACCCGCGTGGGTAGTGGTCCTTTTCCTACCGAACTCTTTGATGCTACGGGAGAGGCCATGCGAAAAGAAGGAAACGAGTTTGGAAGTACCACGGGCCGTCCTAGACGCTGTGGCTGGCTAGACCTTCCTGCCCTCAAGTACTCCATCATGATCAATGGGGTCACCCAACTATTCATGATGAAAGCCGATGTGCTCAATATTTTTGAAGAGATCAAGGTGTGTACGGCATACGAATTGCCTTCTGGCGAACAAATTGAAAAGTTGCCGTTTGAAATTAATGAGCTCGATGCCAAGCCCGTGTACAAAACGATGAAAGGCTGGCATTGCTCTTTGGCAGACGTGAGAAACTACGATGAGTTTCCAGTGGAGCTGAAGGATTACGTAGCCTACCTGGAGGCCGAACTGCAAGTTCCTATCAAGTTAGTTTCTGTGGGTCCCGATCGAGTGCAAACGATCCTTCGTTAATCCTAACTTACCTTTCATAGAAAGCTCTTGGCAATACCTTGCCAAGAGCTTTTTTTTTAGCTTACCTCTTTCGTTATTTAGCCTTCTATTTCTACGGGTTTTGAAGCAGCTGCTACCTTTTCTGTTTTTGTTGGCGATGTTCATGGCTACTCGGCCAGTCATGGCACAGATTGGATTTCCCTACTGCGAGAGTTTTCAGACGCCTGGCACACAGGCAACTACTATTTTTGGAGGCAATGCACAACTAACCTCAGGAGTGTTACGCCTCACTTCCAATGTAACAGATCAACGCGGTCATGTGTACCTCAATATCCCTTTCCCATCTACCTATGGGCTAAAGGCGGAATTTGAATACTTTAGTTATGGAGGTACCGGTTGGGGCCCTGGTGCAGATCCAGGGGATGGCTTTAGTGTTTTTTTGTTTGATGCTGCTGCCCCAGTGTTCAACGCAGGCGGCTTTGGAGGTTCCTTAGGATATGGCCCTCGTGGCCAAGAGCCTGGATTGTCAAATGCCTATTTGGGAATTGGATTTGACGAATACGGAGGATTTGGTACGAGTCAGGAGGGACGAAATGGTGGCTTTGCCAACCTTCTGCCAAATCAATTAGCTCCCAATTCAGTGGTTGTAAGAGGGCCTGGAAATTTGTTTACGGGATATCCTTTTGTGATGGGTAAGCGAACCATGCAGGATGGCCTTAATGGATTGAGCCCAGCCGATCAATTTCCGATTAGTTCTGGCGGATTGAATACCCCGCGGATCACAGATCTTAATCAGCCTGGCTACCGAAAAGTGTTTTTGGAATTACAACCCAATGTAGGTGGGCCTGGATTTTTTCTTACGCTTCGCATGCAGGTCACTACGCAAGCCAACCAGCCAAGAATGGTAACCATTTTTGAGCGACCTTATTTTTTTCA
>JBIIFN010000179.1:0-4232 GCA_044237325.1 Algoriphagus sp. | reverse complement strand
GGAACAGCTCCAACCTCGTTCAGGTAAACTACAACAAATTCAAGTCGCTCATAGGCACAGATATCTTGGACATTAGCCAAGTGTCTCATGTGCTCAGAACGCAGCATAATTTTAATCTCCCCAAAGGATTCAAATTGGAGCTTGTGGGGACTTACCTAAGCCCGCAGATTTTTGGGCAGGGAGAAGTTCGCGGATTTGGATGGGTGGATGCTGGAATGACAAAATCGTTGATGAAGGACAAACTTTCCCTATCTATCAACGGGGGTGACTTGTTCCGTACCCAATTGATTCGCGCAGAGATCAATTTTGCAGCTATAGACACCTCCATTCGCCAATACCGAAACGAACAGAGTGTTCGAATCACGCTTCGCTACAACTTCTCCAAAGGACAAAGCTTCCGAGTGAATTCGAATTCTGGAAGTTCCGAAGAGCGAAAGCGATTGGATTAAGGATAGTTAGTTGATGTTTACTTGCCCCCAAAAAGGTAGAACTTGTTGGGGGCATTTTTTCCGAACCCTATTTTTTAGACCTTCGGGAATGCATTGTTGGGATATCCACATACATCGCGAGGGCCAGCCCTATTCCATCCTCCAGTCAGGAAAGGCTATTATGGCGGAAGGGATTCCCATTTCTTTGGGGATTCATCCTTGGGAGTTGGACTCCAATTGGGCAACTGATTTTGAAAAAATCAAAAAGGAAGTAGATCAGAACCCTTGTGTATTGGCCATTGGGGAAGCGGGGTTTGATCGGCTAAAGGGCCCAGACATTTCGTTTCAAAAAGAAGCGTTTTTTGCTCAAGCCAGCTTGGCGGCAAGCCTAGAAATCCCCTTGATTTTGCATTGTGTCAAGGCACATGACCTACTCCTCGAGTACTTGAAGTCAGAAAAGAACCCTCCTTGCATCATCTGGCATGGTTGGAATCAAAAGCCGGAGTTGGCACGACAGCTGCTTCCTTTTCCCGTTTTTTTCTCCTTTGGAAAGCACATCCTTCATCCCGGCAGCAATGCAGCGAAGTGGCTGGCAGCATGCCCGATTGAGCGTATTTTTTTTGAAACTGATGATTCCGGGGCAGAAATCGGTTCGATTTATCAGGGGGCTTCCCTACTTTTGCAGCTTCCAGTGGCAAGCCTTGCAGCGCAGGTAGTTGTCAACTGGAATGCCATCTCCAAAAGAAAAATTGCATGAATGAATTTGCCTGGCTAAGTCGTACCGAATTGATCGTTGGTCGTGAAGGGCTTGAAAAATTAGCTTCCAAGCACGTTTTGGTAGTTGGCCTAGGAGGTGTAGGTTCCTTTGCCGCCGAGTTTATTGCCCGTTCCGGCATTGGGGCCATGACGATTGTGGATGGAGACACGGTGGATATTTCAAATGTCAACCGGCAGCTCCCGGCCACCCAGCTCAATGTGGGCCAAGCCAAAGCGAGTTGGATGGAAGAGCGTTTGCTTGCCATTAATCCAGCCTTAAAGCTTGTCGCGCTGAAAGAATTTTTGGATCCCTCGCAGATGACAGCCCTTTTGGAGGCCAATCACTTTGACTATGTTGTGGATTGCATCGATAGTTTTACACCCAAAATGCACCTCATCGAAGGCGCAAAAAAGCTGGGTTTTCCTCTGGTCAGCTCCATGGGTGCTGGTGGAAAAGTAGATCCCACACAAATTAAGGTGGTGGATTTTGCAGATACACACCAGTGCAAGCTGGCTAAGATGCTGCGGAAGCGGCTGAAAAGACGGGATATTGCCGGGGGATTTAAGGCGGTATTTTCTACAGAGGAAGTGATCAAGGAAAGCCTTATGCTCACCGATGGCAGGAACTTCAAAAAGTCTGCCTACGGTACGATGTCTTTTCTTCCCGCAGCCTTTGGCTGTGCCTGCGCGGCAACGGTGATTAACGACCTGCTCGCCTCTTAATCAAAG
The DNA here is from genome assembly GCA_044237325.1 of Algoriphagus sp. Classification (GTDB taxonomy): domain Bacteria; phylum Bacteroidota; class Bacteroidia; order Cytophagales; family Cyclobacteriaceae; genus Algoriphagus. The sequence continues at coordinate 2,319 of JBIIFN010000179.1, read as the reverse complement.
AAAATGGTACAGGAAGATCAATACGCCTGCAAAAGCGGGCTTCTTTTGGTCTTTTATTTCTAGGGTGACGGCTACCTCTGCTTTGATGGTGCCGCGTAGGTTGGATATATTTTTTAGGGACGCCACCAACCGAACTTCACTGTCTACGGCGACCGCTTGCGCGAAGCGCAAATTTTCGATACCGTAGTTGATCATCATTTTCAAATTGTTGACTTGCACGATTTGTTCCCATAAGTAAGGGACAATGCTGAGCGTGAGGTATCCGTGGGCAATGGTATTGCCAAATCCACCCTCTGCTTTAGCTCGGACTGGATCGGTATGGATCCACTGCTGGTCAAGCGTAGCATCTGCAAAAAGGTTGATCTGCTTCTGGGTGATTTGAAAGTAAGGGGATGCACCAAGTTCTTTCCCGAGGTGGGATTCAAACTCTTCAAAGCTGCCGATTGAAATAGGGGTCATGCGCGTGTGTTACGTGTGGAATGGTAACTCGAAAATAGGAAAAAGTAAGGACCTGCATTTTTCCATGGGTAAAAAAGTTTGATCTTCGCTCTCTGTAGGGCCTGAAGCCCTTAATTTTCTTTAAGACAATGAGTGATTACCTGCATGGTTTTGATCCCAAGGAGCAACGTCGGTTGACGGAGCAAGCGGGTATTTTGGCACCTTTGGTGTACAAGGGGGTAGATTTTTCCGGATGTAAAAAGCTCCTCGAAGTAGGAAGTGGCGTAGGCGCACAAACGCGTATTTTGCTAGAAAGGTACCCAAACCTGCACATTACCTGTGTGGATGCCTCCGAGGTGCAACTGGGTCAGGCACGCCTAAACTTGTTTGAGTTTGGCGACCGAGTTCGCTTTGAGCGGCAGGACGGCTGCACCTTATCGCTTGATGAGCGCTTTGACGCTGCCTTTGTATGCTGGACCTTGGAGCATGTGTCCTCCCCATTGGAACTTTTACAACGCCTCAAAGCGCACCTGCTACCGGGGGCTAAGTTGGTCGTTACGGAGGTATTCAACTCTAGTTTTTATACAACAGCCGGTTATGATGCGCTGCAACATTATTTTGAGAAGATGAATGTCTTCCAACGGAAAATAGGTGGTGACCCCGATGTAGGCATTCGCTTAGGTAGCCTATTGACTGCCGCTGGATTTAAGTCAGTAAGCACTCAATTTGAAGGATTTTTCTTGGACAAGCGCTCTTTACATGATCGAAAAAGAGTTTTTTCATTTTGGAAAGAACTGTTAGAAAGTGCAGCTCCTGCCTTGCTTGCAGCGGGACATTGTAGTCAAAAAGAGGTGGATGGCATGGGATTTGACCTGAAAAGCATGTCGGAGGATGAAAATGCCATTTTTTTCTACCAATTTGTGCAGGCAAAAGCCACCCTTTAACAACACACTATGAACGTCATTCGCCGGATTGCAAAATTTGTATGGAAGTCTGCCTTGTGGTTTTTTGGGCTTTCTATTGGCTTAGTCATTCTCTACCGCTTTGTGCCTGTACCCATTACTCCGCTAATGGTTATCCGCTTGGTTGAACAAGGGATTGATCCCGAAAAAGAGTTACGCCTGGTCAAAGACTGGGTACCTATTGAGGAAATGTCCAAGCATGCACCTCAAGCGGTGGTCTCCTCCGAAGACCAAACGTTTATGAAGCATTTCGGATTTGATTTTAAGTCGCTTAAAAAAGCTTGGGAGAGTAATAAAAAGAGTAAGCGAGTAAGGGGTGCGAGTACGATTACGCAGCAAACTGTAAAGAATGTATTCTTATGGCCCTCAAGGAGCTATATAAGGAAAGGGTTTGAGGCCTATTTCACGATTCTCGTGGAACTACTTTGGTCCAAAGAGCGGATTCTTGAAGTATACCTTAACGTGATTGAAATGGGGGATGGCATTTATGGGATAGAAGCTGCTTCCCAGACCTTTTTTAATAAGCCAGCAGCCAAACTTTCCAAAGGCCAGGCAGCCTTGATTGCAGCAGTTCTACCTAACCCGAGAAGGTGGAGTCCAGCGCGGCCCTCGTCATATATTAGAGGTCGCCAAGGGTGGATTATGCGTCAAATGAGTAACCTTTCTCCATTAGGATTCGGACAATGAATTAGAAGATTATCTGTTAAAATAGAATAAAAACAAGGCAAAAATCATTGAGCGATTCTTGCCTTGTTTTTTTGTGGTAGGTCCTAGTCCCCTTGATCGTGCAACGCCAAATAAAATTCTATTTTTATCAGATTACCACAGAAAAAATCAGCGGTAAGGAAGCATGATGGTTTTTGTGTGTTCCTTCAAAAAAGCGGCCTAGAGGCATGAATTTGGGCATTAAAAAATGCAA
>JBIIFN010000044.1:0-15131 GCA_044237325.1 Algoriphagus sp. | reverse complement strand
GCGTCCGATTGCCGAAAATGGGCAAGTGGTAATTCGCCCAATGATGTATCTGGCTTTGTCTTACGATCACCGCATCATCGACGGCCGCGAGTCTGTTAGCTTCCTAGTTCGCGTGAAGCAACTGCTTGAAGATCCAACAAGGTTGATGTTTGGGGTGTAAAAGTACCAGGTACTAAGTACAAAGTACCAAGTATGAGTTACCAGAGGAAGATTGGAGCGCAGTTGATTATAATATTTTTTAAACTAAATGAAACCAAAATGCACCGATACAAGGAGCTGACCGTTTGGCAAAAGGCCATGGAGTTAGTAGTTGAAATTTATAAGATTACCGAAAAATTTCCTTCGCATGAGCGCTATGGATTGGTCTCGCAGATGAATCGATGCGCGATCTCCATTCCCTCTACCATTGCGGAGGGAGCAGGGAGGAATACCAGCAAGGATTTTGATCACTTCTTGGCCATTTCTCTTGGGTCTTCTTTCGAATTACATTCCCAATTGGTTCTTTCCAATCGACTTGGGTATGTGGCTGTGGAAGTAGTTGAAAAATTAGAACTCGAGTTGGGCCATATTCAAAATATGGTCGTGAAGCTCAAAAAAAGTTTGAATGTCTAATCAGTGTGTACTTGGTACTTTATACCTGGTACATGGTACAACAACAATATAATGTACGACGTAATCGTAATAGGATCTGGCCCAGGGGGCTATGTTGCAGCCATTAGAGCGGCACAGTTGGGTATGAAAACTGCCCTAGTTGAGAAGTATAGCACCTTAGGAGGTACCTGCCTCAATGTGGGCTGTATTCCCTCCAAAGCCTTGCTGGATTCGTCTGAGCACTACCACAATGCTGCCCACAGCTTTGCAACCCACGGCATCGATGTGAAGGGCCTCAAGGTCAACCTCCCACAAATGATTGCTCGCAAAGAAGAAGTAGTCACCCAGAATGTGGAAGGAATTCAGTACCTGATGAAAAAAAATAAAATCGAGGTACACCATGGCTTGGGCTCCTTCGTGGATGCGCATACGGTCAAAGTGACCAAAGCCGACGGTACAGCCACGGATATTCAAGGCAAAAACATCATTATTGCTACTGGCTCCAAGCCTGCAAGCCTACCGTTCATTACCGTAGACAAGAAGCGGATCATTACCTCTACAGAGGCCCTCAAGATGAAGGAAATTCCTAAACACCTCATCGTTATCGGCGGCGGTGTGATTGGCATGGAGCTCGGCTCGGTCTACGCACGTCTTGGCGCCAAAGTGTCTGTCGTGGAGTACATGGATGCCATCATCCCAACGATGGACAAGACACTTGGAAAGGAACTACAGAAGTCCTTGAAAAAAATTGGCTTTGAGTTTTACCTCAACCACAAAGTAACGGGCGTTGAAAACAGCGGAAAAGAAGTAGCTGTCAAAGCTGAAAATAGCAAAGGAGAGACCATAGAAATCAAAGGAGACTACGTACTCGTATCCATTGGACGGAAAGCCTACACCGAAGGTCTTAATGCTGCCGCTGCGGGTGTTACGCTGACCGATCGTGGTCAAATAGAAGTGAATGATCACCTACAAACCTCCGTGCCCCATATTTATGCGATTGGCGACGTGGTCAAAGGCGCCATGCTAGCCCACAAAGCAGAAGAGGAAGGCGTATTTGTAGCAGAGACGATTGCTGGACAGAAGCCACACATCAATTACCTATTGATTCCTGGAGTGGTCTACACCTGGCCAGAGGTAGCAGCTGTGGGTTATACGGAGGAGCAACTGAAGGAACAAGGACGTGCATACAAGACAGGTAAGTTTCCTTTTCTTGCCTCGGGCCGTGCCCGTGCATCTATGGATACAGATGGCCTTGTCAAAGTACTTGCTGACGCCAAGACAGACGAAATCCTTGGAGTACACATGATTGGTCCCCGTACGGCCGATATGATCGCCGAAGCAGTGGTTGCGATGGAGTTTCGCGCGTCAGCTGAAGACATTTCCAGAATGTCCCATGCACACCCTACCTATACGGAGGCTTTTAAGGAAGCCTGCTTGGCCGCTACGGATAACCGGGCCTTACACGTTTAAATTGTATTTTCATTGCTATAAAAGCCATTTCCAATCGAGGAGATGGCTTTTTCTTTTGCTGAAAAATCACTTAATTCCCTCATGAAGATTAAAATAGCCCTGCTCGGCGCAGGAAATGTCGCATGGAATCTTGCGCCTGCCCTTGAAGATGCAGGACATGAAATCACCGAGGTATATGCGCGAGATGGTAAACAAGCAGTAGCGATCACAGAACGAATCTACAGTGCGGAAGCCAAGGAAGATCTTGATTTTTCAGAGAGTCGGGCAGAACTGTTTATCCTGGCCGTAAAGGATGGGGCCATTGCAGAGCTTGTTGATCAACTTATTTTACCGGAAGGAAGTATTTTGGTGCATACCTCAGGCACCATGCCCTTGGAGGTATTGGCTCAGAGTTCGGCAAGTTATATTGGCGTGTTTTATCCGTTGCAGTCCTTCACTAAGGGTAAAAAAATGGATATGGACGAGGTGCCATTCCTGTTGGAATCGGAAGACGAAGGCACGCTACAATTCCTTAAAAAACTCGCTAAAAGCTTATCCCCATTAGTATACACCCTGCGATCTAAAGACCGTCAGGCGGTTCATGTGGCCGCAGTTTTTGCAAGCAATTTCACCAACCACATGCTGCGTATTGCCGAGGATGTCTTGCACCGGCAGGGCCTTGACCGAGAAATGCTTAAGCCCTTGATCATTGAGACGGTTTCCAAAAGTTTGCAGTTGGGAGCCAAAAAAGCCCAAACCGGACCTGCTATTCGAGAGGACTACGAAACACTGGAGGCACACCATCAATTTTTAAGCTATAACGAGCAGCTTGCGGAGATTTACCGCCTGATTTCCCAGGACATCATCGATAGTTGATTAATTCTTGGAGAGGCGTCTGTCGAGTTCCAAAAGGGTGTGGAGCAATACGTTAGCTCCTTTGGCGATAGCTTCTGGGCTGGAGTATTCTTCTGGAGCATGGCTAATGCCATCCCTGCTCGGAATAAAGATCATACCCATAGGCGCAATTCGAGCCATTTCTTGCGCATCATGTCCTGCACCACTGGGTAGGCTTTTGGTGGTATAGCCTAATTTTTTGGATTGGGAATCAATTATTTCCCGAATCATGGGATTCGCTAGCGCGGGCTTGCTGGCTACTTCGATGTGTTTTATTTCTAAGGTAGTTCCACTTTCAAGGGCCAGTTGCTTTGCAATCGCCTCCAATTCGGAGTAGAGTTTCCAGATTTTTTCTGACGACAAATCTCGAATTTCCAAGTTGAGTTTCACCTCTCCTGGGATCACATTGCCTGCGCCTGGAAAGGCTTGAATCTTTCCTACAGTTCCAACTTGTCTGCCTTCATCTCTAGTGATGACTTCATTGACAGCCAGCGTAAATCGTGCTGCAGGCAGCATGGGGTCTTTACGTGCATGCATGGGTGTAGTACCCGCATGGTTGGCCTTGCCTTTGAAGGCAAATTCCCACCATTCAATTGCGACAATTCCTTCGACTACGCCGATGTCCAATTTTTCCGTGTCCAAGTTGCCTCCTTGTTCAATATGGAGTTCCAAAAATGCTGCGATATCTCCCTTAGCACGAGCTAAACTTGAAATTTTGTTTGGATCGCCACCCAAGAGCCGAATGCCTTCGGCATGGGTTATGCCTGCGTTGCTTTGGACTTGGAGTGCCTGAGCACTCAGTCCTCCTACAAGGGCTCGACTGCCAATGACTCCGCCTTCCTCATTGGTAAATATGATTACCTCCAGCGGGTGTTCTGTTTGTACGCCAGCCTCTTGAAGTGTCTTGACTACTTCTATGGCTCCCAATACCCCCACGGGACCATCGTAATCTCCTCCGTTGGGCACCTCGTCGATGTGGGATCCAAGGCTAATCGGTTTTAAGGCTGGGTTTTTACCCGCTTTTCGTCCGATAATATTGCCGGCAAAATCTACAGAAACTTCAAGGCCAGCATCAACTAGCAACTGCTTGATGAATGGTCTTGCGGCGATGTCGTGAACGGAGTAGGCTACTCGGTCAGATCCGCCCTTCTCATTTTTGCCGTAGGTAGCTAAGGTACTGAGCGATCGTGTGAGTCGCTCGGAATTCACTTCGAGGCGCTGAGCGAGGCAGGTGCCAAGGCTTGCAAGGGTAAATGCGGAAATAAGGAAGAGGTGTTTCATTGAAAATCGGGAGATGCGATCAGAAATATGCAAAAAAAAAGCCCTCCGCTACGAAGGACTTCTTGAATTATTTGAGCCAAGCAAGGCTGACTTCATCAGGAGCTTTGATTCTGTCGGCAAGTCGCATGTAGCGATCCGCTAGGTTGGCCAAGTATTCCTGAGCCTTTGCTGCTGCATCGTCAAGGCCGGTGAGGGTTTCTATTTTCCAGAAATCCACCAGGTGTTCGATGATACGGGCATAGTCCCAGCCGGTATAAATGCCTATTTTTTGCGTAATTTCTGAAAAGTCTTTGTAAATGCTTGGTCTGCTACTTCCTTCACCCATGAGGACAGCAGGCATTACGATTTGCTTTCGCATCATCTTTTCAAATGCAGTTATAGCCCCACTTGGATCAATTTCGAAAATTTTAGACATAAAGCTTTTGTAGGCCTTTTCATGTCTCGCCTCGTCTCCAGCAATGGTTTTACAGATTTTTGACAGGACATGGTCACCTGCCTTGTCTGCAAGTTTGCCAGTATTCACGTGTGAAATCTTAGTGGCTCGCTCTTGAAAAGAGGTGTAAATCATGGCCTGATAGGGATCGGATTCCGATTTAGGATCGAATCCGTTGGTGATTAGTCGGTGAATGGTTTGCTCCACAGCACGCATGTCTACCCTGCCAGTTAGGTATAGATATTTGTTTAGTAGGTCACCATGACGATTTTCTTCTGCAGTCCAGGCTTTGGACCAACGTACCCAGCCAGACGGGGAAAGCAAGCTTCGCTCTACATTGATACCTTCCAACAAGTTGAAGTAGGTTTGGTAGGAAGGTAATGCTTCCTCTGTAACTAGATTACCTATCAAAGAAGTTAATACAGTATCTGGTATCCCTGCAGCTCGTTGCTGGAGAAGCTTTACATCTTCCATAGCTTCTGGATTGGCAAAGTCGGGCAGAAAGTCAGACGGCTGCCAACAGTCTTCCGGATCCACAAGGACGGTATCTACAGCATGTCCCACAAAGTCATCCAACTGGGTGATGACTTCCATGTTCTTCTCTAGTTCGTAATTAATTTCTTTCGAGTTCATCGGGGGATGGTTTTATACTACCAAAAATGTCATGAGGTAAATGTATGTAAATCCGAGCAAGGTTGGGTTTGAAATCCCCGATTCGGCGTAGTGATTCCATGAGCGGTGAAAAATCAGGAGCTGTACGAACGTCTACAGTAGACGTCTATACTTGATTTTCCGCCAATCAGCAGGTGAGTAGAAGCACACAGACACAACCCCCAAACCACCAATAAGGTTCAAGAGGTGGTTTGGGAATTGGCTACGAGACTAGTGGTTTAGTTTGTATGCCGCCACTTTATTTTTGTAAAAAGTAGGCACATAAACTACTTTTTCCGCCGCATTGTAGCCGATGTCAGCGGTGTTGGATTGGGCTGCCTTGGTGTCCAAGAGGAGGGTTTGGGTAGAGTCGGATGCCAACCATATTTCCCCTATCCATCGAGAAGCCAGGTAGTTTCCGTCACCGAGTAGGATCAAGCCATCCCCATCCGTTACTTGCTTATTTATAAGGGTGGTGGTGCCGTCGGCATTCCATTTTTTGAGTCCAGAAGCATCCAGGCCATACAGGGTGCCTTCTGCGTCTACGGCTAATCCATTCAATGCAGCATGGCCTTCGGAGAGTGTGCTGACGTTGCCTTTTACCAAGGTATGTACTTTGCCCGTGTTCATATCGCTGAAGTACACAGTACCGGCATGGGCTGCTACGTCGTTGAGAAACTGTGCGCCTTCCACAGGGTAAGACTGCGTAACTTTGGCGGTGCTGAGGTCGATTTCAAGCAAAACATCAATGTCGGTTACGTATAGTTTTCCTTCGGAAATGGCCATCCCTTTGGGGGCATTCAATCCAGTGATCCAGTTCCTATTGAGAACATCTCCATCTTTGGTTAGCAGGGCAATCGATCCTTTACCGTCTTTTTCTTGGGGATCCTGCCCCTCAATGACCGAAACGTATAGCAGTCCCGAATTGGCATCGTACAAGACAGATTCGTTGGTGGGTAAGGAGTCGGTCGACTCCCATAAGAGGCTGAGGGTAGGCACTGTTGCTTCCGCGGTAGTTTCTGTTTTTTTGGTTTCACAGCTGAAGCTCAGCCCGGCTGTCAGGGCCAAGGCGAGCAAGGAAAAGTGGGCAGTTGATTTCATGTGCGTTAGATTTTTGGTGTATGCTGAGGCTAGAAAGTAAAATTGGAAAGAAAGCCGTTCAAAAGGAAAGGCAAAAATCATGTTTTTGAAAATAGTTAATCTCATTTGGGAAAACCTAATTACCCATCCCTAAAGGGTATTTTAAGCCTGATTTTTTCTCGAAAAAGTAGTGTAGCCATCTAGATTTTCTGTCAAAATTTCATGATTTAAGTCAATTTATTATCCTTTTACGCCACAATGGCGGTAATTTGATCGTGGCGGCTCTTTTGATGAGTAGTCAACAGCTTGTAACAGAAGACTAAACCAGTCAAAAACATGGATTTTAAGCAGTTTACCATCAAATCTCAAGATGCGATTCAAAAAGCCGCGGAACACGCTGCTGCTGCAGGAAGTCCTGCGCTTGAGACGGCACACTTGCTGAAAGGAATCTTTTTAGAAGACGAACACGTTTTCCAGTTTCTCTCCAAAAAACTGGGTGGCAGCCAGCAGCAGCTAGAACAAAAACTGGAAACGCTACTTCAGAAATTACCTAAAGTGAGTGGGGACAATACCACCCCTTACCTGTCTACTGCGGCTACCCAGGTGCTGGCCAAAGCAAAGGAATACTTAAAGAGCCTGGGTGATGAATACGTGGCCATCGAGCATTTGCTCTTGGCAATCTTGGCGGGGAACGATGCCGTTGCCCAGCTGTTGAAGGATCAGGGATGGGCAGAAAAGCCACTGATTGAAGCCATAAACCAACTTAGAAAAGGAAGCAAAGTGACTAATCCCAACGCAGAAAGTACCTATCAGTCTTTGGAGAAGTACTCCAAAAATCTAAATGAGCTAGCCAAAAAAGGCAAAATCGATCCTGTAATTGGCCGGGACGAAGAGATCCGGCGTGTGCTTCAGATTCTTGCAAGGCGTACCAAAAACAACCCCATTTTGCTTGGTGAGCCAGGTGTAGGCAAGACAGCCATTGTGGAAGGACTCGCCCAACGTATCGTTTCGGGTGATGTGCCCGAAAATCTAAAGTCGAAGACCCTGATTTCCCTGGACATGGGTCTGCTCATAGCCGGAGCCAAATACAAAGGAGAGTTTGAAGAGCGCCTCAAGTCGGTCATCAAAGAAGTAACCGATGCGGAAGGGGAAATCATTCTTTTTATCGACGAAATCCACACGCTCATCGGTGCAGGAGGTGGAGGTGAAGGCGCAATGGATGCGGCCAACCTGCTCAAGCCTGCCTTGGCGCGCGGAGAGCTGCATGCGATTGGAGCCACAACACTCAAGGAATACCAGAAATACATTGAGAAAGACAAAGCCCTAGAGCGACGCTTTCAGTCGGTAATTGTGGATGAGCCGGATGCAGCAGATGCTATTTCCATTCTGCGTGGCATTAAGGATAAGTACGAGCTACACCACGGCGTTCGGATTAAGGACGATGCGGTGATTGCGGCGGTGGAACTTTCACAGCGCTATATTTCAGACCGTTTCTTGCCCGACAAGGCCATCGATTTGATGGACGAAGCAGCCGCCAAGTTGAGGATGGAGATTGACTCATTGCCTCAGGAGCTCGATGAGCTCAACCGGAAGATTATGCAGTTGGAGATCGAGCGGGAAGCCATTCGCAGGGAAAACAACAAGGACAAAGAAGTAGTGCTGAGCAAAGACATTGCCGAGATGTCTGAGAAGCGTCAATCCGTTCGAGCCAAGTGGGAAAGCGAGAAGGCGGTAATCCTCGGTATCCGTCGAGAGAAGGAGGCCATAGAAAAGTGGAAGGTGGAGGCCGAACAGGCGGAGCGTGCAGGCGACTTTGGCAAGGTGGCTGAGATCCGCTATGGCAAAATTGTGGAGACCGAAAAAGCCTTGGAAGGATTCAAGGCCCAGTTGGCTGAGATGCAGGCGGGTTCTCCGTTGCTCAAGGAAGAAGTAGATCAAGAGGACATTGCAGCGGTAGTGGCCAAGTGGACGGGTATTCCGTTGAGCAAAATGATCCAGTCGGATCGGGAGAAATTGCTGCACTTGGAAGAAGAGCTTGGGAAGCGCGTGGCTGGGCAACGTGAGGCCATTGCGGCACTTTCCGATGCGGTACGACGAAGTAGAGCGGGATTGCAAGACCCCAAGCGCCCGATTGGTAGCTTCATCTTTATGGGCACGACAGGTGTAGGAAAAACCGAGCTCGCTAAGGCCTTGGCAGAGTACTTGTTTAACGATGAAAATGCAATGATCCGCATCGACATGTCAGAGTATCAAGAGCGTCATGCCGTGAGCAGGTTGGTTGGTGCACCTCCAGGGTATGTGGGTTACGATGAGGGTGGACAGCTCACCGAAGCAGTACGCAGAAAGCCCTATTCTGTGGTGCTTTTGGATGAAATCGAAAAAGCCCACCCCGATGTATTCAATATTCTACTCCAGGTACTGGATGATGGCCGACTTACGGACAACAAGGGGCGTTTGGCCAATTTTAAAAACACCATCCTCATCTTGACCACCAACATCGGCTCGCACTTGATCCAGGAGCGCTACGCAGAAATGGAGGTGTGGAACAAGGAGGAGATCTTGGAAAAAACCAAAGCGGAGGTGATGGACTTGCTCAAAAAATCGGTGAGGCCGGAATTTTTGAATCGGATCGATGAGACAATCGTGTTTGAACCCTTGAGCAAAGGAATCATCCGAAAGATTGTGGACATACAGTGGCGGGAGATTCAACAGCGCTTGGCAGAAGCAAATATCCAGATAGAGGCGACCAAGGAGGTGCTAGATTATCTTGGAGAGGTGGGTTTTGATCCCAACTTTGGCGCTAGACCTTTGAAGCGAACCATACAGCGCTTAGTGCTCAACGAGCTGTCGAAGCAGATTTTGTCTGGGTACATTAAAAATGATGCGACAGTACTGGTAGACTTGGATGCCGAAAAGCAGGTTTACTTTAAAAATCTGGACGCTTCTATGGAGCTGAACTAAATATTTCATCCAATCAGTACAAAGAGGTCCCGCTTACGGGACCTCTTTTGTTTACCTTCCGCACACAACTTTTCTGATTGAAGGGGTCTATTTTAAACCCTAGTTCGTAATCTGTGTTAGTATAGAAATCCAAGCCATGCTCCTTACGTCAACAGATACTCCTTTAAAAGTCTGGCAAACGCTGCTTCATGAGCTTCACCGTGGAGCCTTGGATCCAAAGCACCCATTCCGCTACCTCACCTTGGCCACCGAGGGGAATCATTTTCCTCAGTTGCGAACGGTTGTACTTAGAAAAATCACTCCTTCCTTGGATTTTCTTGTATTTACAGATTCACGTTCGTCTAAAGTGAAGGAGATGAAGGAAACACCAAGGGCAAGTTTACTTTTTTATCATCCCAAAAAGCAAGTCCAGGTACGGGTCAAAACCACCGTCTCCTTACATAGTGAAGACGAGCTTGCTAAATCGTACTGGGCGCAGCTCCCAGAACATAGACAGTCGGAATACCGAAGTGCCCTTGCTCCAGGCACGCCCATCGATATTCCTCAGGAGGGTTGGGAGGAAACAGAAATGCAAAATTTTTTCTCAGTATTGAAATTTACCCCTTTATCCATTGATCTACTTCAGCTGAGCAAGGAAGGACACCTACGGCTGCAGTTTGACTTGACATCAAACTGGCAGGGAACTTGGCTGACACCTTGAGTTAGGGCCAAAAAAAAAGTCCCGAAATGCTCGGGACTTTGATTCTAGTTAAACCTTCATGATATCGACTTCTTTTTTGGAAAGAAGTTCGTCTATTTTGGTTGAGTAGCCATCCGTAAATTTCTGAACCTGTTCTTCGGCACGCTTAACGGCGTCTTCAGAGGCTCCTTCTTTCTGTAGTTTACGCAGGGATTCGTTGGTTTCCTTACGCACGGAGCGGATAGAGATTTTTCCTGTTTCGCATTCTGCCTTTGCATTTTTCACCAGTTGAAGTCTTCGCTCTTCGGTCAATGCAGGGATGGTTAGAATGATGATTTCGCCGTTGTTTTGCGGAGCAAGTCCTAAGTCAGAGTTGATGATTGCCTTTTCAATTTCCGAGATCAAGTTTCTTTCAAAGGGCTTGATAGCGAGCGTTCTGGCATCTGGCGTATTTACAGATGATACCTGTTGCAAAGGAGTAGGACTTCCGTAGTAGTTGACAAAGACGCCATCAAGCAAGTTCGGCATGGCCTTGCCGGCACGGATTTTTACCAATTCTGCCGCAGTGTGGTCCACTGCCTTTTGCATGAGTTCTTTGGCTTCGTCTAGGTACAGTTCGATTTCTTCCATGGGGATAGTCGGATTAAACGGTGATCAGGGTTCCAATTTTGTCGCCTTTCACCAAATTGGTCAAGTTTTCGTCTTTGTTCATGTCAAATACGATGATGGGAAGGTTGTTTTCTTGGCAAAGTGTAAAAGCAGTCATGTCCATGACGTTTAGGTTTTTCTCGTACACTTCAGTAAAGGAGATCGTATTGTATTTGGTGGCGGTTGGATCTTTTTCTGGGTCAGCAGTGTATACGCCATCGACGCGCGTGCCTTTAAGTACAACGTCGGACTCGATTTCAATGGCTCTCAAGGCGGCGGTAGAATCTGTAGTAAAATACGGATTACCAATGCCTGCTCCGAAAATCACAATTCTTCCTTTTTCTAGGTGGCGAATGGCTCTTCTTCGAATGAAAGGTTCGCACACGCTTTCGATCTTGATACCAGACATGAGTCGGGTAAAGAGTCCGATTTGCTCCAATGCGCTTTGTAAAGCCATCGCATTGATCAGGGTTGCAAGCATTCCCATGTAGTCGCCTTGCACACGGTCGATTCCTGATTTTTCCGCTTGCACGCCCCTAAAAATATTTCCTCCCCCGATGACAATGGCGATTTCCACGCCCATGTCTTTTACTTTCTTGATTTCTTCCGCGTATTGCTGAAGAATTGCTGGATCGATGCCGTATTTTTTGTCGCCCATTAAGGACTCTCCACTGAGCTTGAGCAGAATGCGTTTGTATTTCATGGAATAGTTACGTGTTGCTAGGGTAAGATTTTTCTTCGCTACCTGCGAAAAAAGAAGTGGGTGCGGAGATAATTCGGCGCAAAAATCCGCTGAATCATTTATTCAACCTGGCAAATATACTTTCTTACTTTTAGAAAGTTAGAATCCCTCAAAAAAATGGAGTCAAGTCTCTAGATTTTCCGCTAATCGTAACTAAAGTGGCTGTGTTTGAGGAGGGGGAGCTAAATCATTAAAACTGTATGAGGACCTGATTTTTCTCTACCGATTGTTTCAAGGCCACTTTGATGTCCTTTACCACGCCATCTCCGGGCGACTTGATGCTGTTTTCCATTTTCATAGCCTCAAGAATTAGGACTACATCACCTTTTTTTACCAGGTCGCCAGGAGCCACCTTGACGTCTAGAATAAGGCCAGGCATAGGGGCTTTGATGTCCTTCAAGTTGCCTGTTCCCGTTTGGGCCATGCCCATTTTTTCGAGAAGTAAGTCAAAGCGATCTTTTACTTGCAAGGTGGCGGTCTTGTGTCCAAGGCGTACCTGCATGGTTTTGGTTTCGTGGTCTAAGGAAAGTAGTTCCGCTTCGATCGATTGGCTGTCCTGGATCAAGTGAATTTTTCTGTCGCCAACCCATTTGCAGTCCCAGGCTAAGGGTTCTCCGTTTACGTGGATGCCTTCTGCATTTTTTTCTACCGAGTAGGGCGTTTGTTGAAGGATTACTGAAAACATTCGTATTTATTTGTCTCTGTTAGCTAGATGCCGTCGTTATTCACTCAAGAATTTCTCCAAATATGAATCAAAAACCCTACTGTCCAAAAATAAATTTATCGCCACTTTCCTTGTCGACCATTCTATTATGCTCTCTACTCGGATTTTTTGGCTGCAAGTCGGCTCAGTCAATACAGGGAGTTGGTGTTGCCGATACAGCAAGCGATGCATCCCTTTTGGAAGAGTTATGGGAAGTTGAGACTCCGCAAGAATACCGCGCAGCTAGTACGCGGGCCGTGGATATTCTGCATACCGAGCTTGATTTGGAGTTTGACTGGCAGCAGCAGCGCGTGATCGGTAAGGCCCTAATTCGACTTACTCCCTATTTTTATCCACAAAAAATTGTAACCCTGGACGCGCAAGATTTTGAGTTGGGTCGGGTTTCGCGTCTTCACAAGGGACAGCTGGAGACACTTTCTTACCGCTACGATGAGCAGGAATTGCAGATTTTCCTACCAGAGGAATTAGTTCCTGGAGACACCGTTGCCTTAGAAATCAACTATGTGGCCTTTCCGAACCGGAATTCTGGTGAGGGATCTGCCGCCATTACAGACACCAAGGGGCTTTATTTTATCGATCCTTTGGACACCTTGCCTGGAAAGCCTATGCAGCTTTGGACTCAGGGAGAGACCGAGCACAATAGCAAGTGGTTTCCAACAGTAGATCGTCCCAACGAGCGCTTTACCCAACAGCTTCGCTTAACTGTCCCCGATTCGATGGTGACTATCAGCAATGGGTTACTTGTAAAACAAGAGCCATTGGCCAATGGCCTACGCAAAGATCATTGGGAGATGACCTTACCGCATGCTCCCTATTTAGTGGCTATAGCTGTCGGTGACTTTGCCAAGGTGAGTGCAGCGCACGGTAATGTCCCATTGGGCTACTACGTCGAAAAGGGCTATGAGAAGGGCGCAGCAAAGGTTTTTGCACGCACGCCTCAGATGATGGCCTATTTTGAGAAAATTCTGGGAGTTAAGTTCCCTTGGCCCAAGTACGATCAAGTGGTGGTTCGAGATTTTGTGTCTGGGGCCATGGAAAATACCACTGCCTCTATTTTCATGGAGGAGTTGCTGCTCGATGAGCGTGAGGCGCTGGATTCGGAATGGGATTATATCATTGCGCACGAACTTTTTCACCAGTGGTTTGGGGACCTAGTTACTGCCGAGTCCTGGTCAAACCTGACTTTAAATGAAGCTTTTGCAAACTACAGCGAATACCTGTGGAATGCCCACCACTATGGGGAGGATCAAGCTGCCTTGAAATTGGTTACGGAGCGGGAGGGATATTTTGCGGAAGCAGAGCAAAAGCAGGAGCCGTTGATTCGTTTTCAGTACGGCGATGCCGAGGAGATGTTTGATGCGCATAGCTACAATAAAGGAGGTTTGGTACTGCACCTGTTGCGACGTCACTTGGGCGACGCAGCGTTTTTCAAGGGGCTCAACCTCTATTTGACCAGAAATGCCTTTCAATCAGTGGAAGCACACGATTTGCGCTTGGCCTTTGAGCAGGTGAGTGGGCAGGATTTGAATTGGTTTTTCAACCAATGGTTTTTTGCTAAAGGGCATCCCGAGTTGGAGATTGCCGTAGATTATTCCCAGCCGGAAAACCTGCTACTCAGCATCACCCAGCTACAGGATATGCTTGAAACGTCAGTTTTCCAGTTGCCTGTGGAGGTGAGTTGGTACGAGGGGGCATTGCGCAAAACCAAAACGATTTTATTTACTGAGAAAAGCCAGCAGGTGGCCTTGGACAACGGGCAACCAATCGAGCAGCTGTATGTTGACGAAGGGTTGGAGCTATTGGCAAAAAAAAGCCAAGCGTTAAGCGATGCACAGTATGGCCGGCAATTTAGAGAGTCCCAGTTGGGGGTGGCTCGCTACCAGGCGCTCGACAGTTTGATTGCTCGAGAGGCTGTCGTAGAGTTAGTGGAGGTGCTACCTAGAGCCATAGAGGATTCTTTTTGGTCCGTTCGGGAGCAGGCATTGCTGTTTTTGCAATCCAGTGCTTTGGGGCAGGATTCACTCGCCTCCTTGGAGGGAAGGGTCTATGAGTTGGCAGAGAGAGATCCCCACAATTCCGTGAGGGCAGCGGCGATTGACCTGTTGGCAGCTTGGAATCCATCGGCCTACCAGAGTGCATTTATTCAACTTTCGCGTGATCCTTCCTATTTGGTGGCAGGGGCAGCGTTGATGGGTTTGGTTCTTGGACAAGAGCCCAAAGTCTCCTTGGCGGTAGTGGAGTCGTTTGAAAAAGAGGCGAATTACCGCATGCGTATACCCTTGGCGGAGTACTATATCAAAGAGCGCGTTTTGGGGAAGGGGCCTTGGTTTGAGCAGTCCATGGATACCTTGAAAGGCGAAGGCTTGTATTATTTTATGGGGTATTATGCCTCCTATTTTGGAGAATTGCCAGAAGAAGGCAGGGATGAGGCGGTTTCCCGTTTGCTTTCCTTATTGGCTACTAATACGAAGGACTATATAAGGTTGGGGGCATTTCAGGCATTGTTGGGCTTTGTAGATGTGGAAGGAGTGCTTGAAAAAATTACCCTGGCGTCAAAAGCGGATCCTTCGGAGGAGTTGCAGGGATACTTCGGTTATTTTCTAGAAATGTTGAAAGAGGAAAATTAATACCTTGATTTTTAGTTGATTGACCTATGTGCGGATAATTTTTTTCCAATTTTATACATCTCACTTTGATACTTTGATAAAAGGCTATAATTTTGCAGTCCGTTAAAGTTCATAGGCTAAACCCCTGTGCAATTTGATGGGAATTGGGAGTGTTGAGCAACGGTTGCTTAGCAGACTGTAAATCTGTGGTCTACGACATTGGGGGTTCGAATCCCTCCACTCCCACAATTTGTTGAATGTAAAATTTTTACCTAATTTTGCATGGCAAATGAGTGCCGGCGTGCCGGAAACAAGCGGGAGTAGCTCAGTTGGTAGAGCGGCAGCCTTCCAAGCTGCAGGTCGCGGGTTCGAGCCTCGTCTCCCGCTCTGTA
>JBIIFN010000216.1:0-3414 GCA_044237325.1 Algoriphagus sp. | reverse complement strand
GCAGATATGGAGTGAAATAGTGCGAAAAACGCACGCTCCGAGGTGGAGCTGAACAAACTGCTATCCACTATCACGAAGATTAGCCCGCTTGCGAGCAGCTCAAATCCAATGGTAAACAGGATGATTTTTATCAACGTCGATCCGACTTTACTAATGTTATCTTCGTTAATGTAATCTTTCAGAAAAAGCTGGCTTTGGAGGGATTGGCCACCTTTAAAAAAGAAGCCAAAAAAGCTAGTAAAGGTCATCATGCCCAGTCCGCCTATTTGAAACAAAATCATGATAATGGTCTTACCCATGCCCGTAAATACGGTGGCGGTATCCACTACAATCAATCCCGTGACGCAAACGGCTGAGGTTGACGTGAAAAAAGCGTCAATCCAAGTGATTCCTCCCACGGTGGCATTAGGTAGCATGAGCAGCATTGTTCCCACGAGGATGACTAGAATAAAGCTCAAAATAAAGATCAAGGCCGGGTGAAGGGACATTTTGTTTACCCCTAAACTCATGCGACTGAGTTCAATAAAGAACAGGAGAAAAATCAAGATGTTGGTAAAGATTCCTTCGTATGCTTGCAGCCAGTTCCACCAGTCCATCCAACCAAATTGAATCATTGCCGAAAAATGGAGTAGACAGGTGAGCGCAACTTCCAGTTGCAATCGGCTTCTGCTGGCATCTTTGTAAATGAAAATCAACCGATATAGGTAATTTTGTCCTAAGACAAAAAGAGCTATTCCATAGAGTAGCGAATGAATTGGGAAGATTTCTTGTTCTGGGAAACCCAGATCAATGACCCAAACGAAAAAAATCATCAAAGTAAAAATTACCCGAATGATGCTGTTGGTCTTATTTACCCATTGAAGGGCTAAAATTTGTTTGTCCGGATTTCTAAATAGCCCAGAGTAGCTCATTTCTTACAATCTTGCGTCAAATGTAAAAGAGATTCAGCCGATTATCCACTAAAAAGAGATTATTTAATTTTCAGAGCTTAGGTTTTTATGTTCAATTACAACGGGTACAGGACCTAGTGCGAAGTCTGATTAGTCGATTTACCTAGTCACTAGTCTTTAATTTCTTGGGCAAATTAGAAGCTCGGTTGTTTTCATTTTTTACATAGATGCGCTACCTTAAGGGTACACTAACCAATCAACTCATGAAAAAAATGCGATTTACCCTAGCTAGCCTACTTCTGGTAGGATTTCTAGCAACCAGCCTGATGACTTCTTGCGGAGGCAAAAAGGAGGAGGCTACGGAAACAAAAGATACTACCACCACTGAGCAAGCCGGTGAGCATCCAGAAGGTGGAGAACATCCAGCTGGAGGAAGTGAGCATCCAACAGATACCACATCTAAGGATACTCCTGCATAAGTCAAAAAAAGAGGCTGTCTCAATAATTGGAGATAGCCTCTTTTTTTGATTAAGACTTACGCTGAAAAGAAAGAGTCGTGGGTGCTTTTATCTCTTTGCCATCTACCTCTAAATAGGGGTACACCAAAAAATTGATGGGTCCGGCACTCGGGCCAGGATTCAACTCGAGATCTCTTCCTCGCGTAAACTCAACACGGTTGGCAGGATGCCGTCCAAAGTAATAGGTAGCCAAGGCACTGTACTTGTTGGCCTCGCTAATGTCGATCGGCCACCATTTGCCATCGGCATAAAACTCCCCCCAACAATGATAGCCATCCATGCCTCCCTCGTTGCGGTCTGACGGTATGGAGGCGCCTATGGCAAATCGTGCAGGAATGCCTACTGACCGAGCCAAGGAGATGAAATAGGAGTGAAAATCAGTGCAATTGCCGGTTTTGGAATCACAGGCATAGTTGGAATCTCCCCGTCCAAAGTCTCCAAACTTCATGTAGCGCATCGTACCAATAATATAATCATATAGCGCTCTTGCTTGAACCAGTTGTGATTCTTTGATTTTTGATCCCAAAGCTTCTTTTGCTATTTCCTCAAATCGTCCTCCAATCGGCATCAGGGCATTGCCTACCAAGTAAAGCGCTGGATCTGGTGCGGGAGCTGCATAGGGCCCTTTTTCTTTTCGGTCCACCGCATAGGAAATCTCAATGGTCTTGCCACTGTCTTCAGGCCCCAAGGCAAGGTACAGCACCTCGTTTTGGTGGATAGCATCCTTAAGTGTTTTAGATTGGCCTGGAACTACTTTTTTTATCACCCGAACCTCCTGAAAAGGATCTGATAAGGCCAGCGGTATCCAAATCTCCGCACCCTTGGTGAGGGTTGGAAGGGTCACTTTATAGTAAAACTCGAAACTATCTGTTCCTTCAATCACGCCGAGTAGGCTATTGTCTGCTTGTTCTAAGGGCATTTTAAACCATGTTTTGTCTTCCTTCTGTTTCCAACTGTAATAGGGCTTTCCGTTCAACTTGTGAACGGAGGTTTCGGTGATTTCCATTGCACCAGGTTTGCCGGACATGAAAAAATCTACGTCATACACATCGCCACTTTCGTCTACCAAATCCACGCAGGCAAAGTGCCTGTCAGGCCCCAGATTGGACAGGTATTCGGTATGTACACGCACCAGCTTCATCTTTAGGTCGTGGTTTTCGTCTTTGACGGGAAAAACACCGTTGTTCGCTGCGGTCTTCTGCGCAATATAGTCCTTAATGCTTTCTTCAATTTCAGCGATGGCCAGCGGTGGAGATTCTTTCTCCTCAGTCGTCTTGGCAGGGTTGCAGGCCAAGACTGCCCACAAGCAGCTGAATAGGAGTCCTTGGTGTACGATTCGTGAAGGTAGACGCATATCTTTTAAATTATAATCCATTAGCCCAGCCATCCGCTGAGTAGGAGGTAAAACAGGGAAGGACAAACCAAGCAACCCAAACCGGTATAAAAGGTGGCCGTGACTGCACCGTAGGGCACGAGTGCTGGATCTGTGGCCGCCAAGCCTGCAGCAACCCCACTAGAGGTTCCCATGATGCCCCCAAAAGCCATGGCTGCGCCGGGGGAGTTGAGCCCAATGTGCTTGGCCAAAATGGGGGTTAGGATGGTGACAGCGATTGTTTTGACCACTCCCGTTCCGATACTTAAGGCAATTACTTCAGAACTTGCTCCCAAGGCACCACCTGTCACGGGACCGACGATGTACGTGCAGGCACCTGCACCGATAGTGCAAAGGCTGACCGCATCGCGGTAGCCCATCATCCAAGCCAAGGCCACGCCAGCAATAAAAAACACACCAATACCCAATACCAAGGAAAGCAGACCCAAAAGGCCGCTTTTTCGAATCAATACAAAACTTGCTCCCGTAGCAGTAGCCACGATAGCAAAATCACGAAACATGGAGCCTCCCAAAAGAGACAAGCCCTTAAATAAGGGGAGGTCAGCCAAGCCTTGCTCGCCATCCGCAAGCAGTCCACCTAGGTAGCCAAAGGCCAAGGCCAAGAAAATGGCTA
>JBIIFN010000002.1:0-46317 GCA_044237325.1 Algoriphagus sp. | reverse complement strand
GAGTCGGTATTGGAATCTGTTTACGCGCAATGTGTGGCACAGCCCGATCATGCGGAAAACTTTGTACAGCAGGTGTATGCTTCGTTTAGCGACGAGGAAATCTCCAACAAAGTAGCCGAAATTGTGACTACTCCTGAGATCAATGCCGAGGTAAAGGTCATTTACCAGACGGTAGACAACTTACATAAATGCATTCCTGCGCATTCGGGAGATTGGTATTTTACCGGAGACTACCCCACCACAGGAGGTACCCGCGTGGTTAACAAAGCCTTTGTTAACTACATGGAAGGAAAGACGGTTCGGGCGTATTGAGTTTCTTGGGTCATCCTAAGAATGTAAAATTTCTGGTATGAAATCCAGACCAACCTAAACCGGAAGTGGAATTTTTCTCTTCCGGTTTTGTTTTTGTGCTATTTTTAGGAAAAATGAAGCACAGCTACCCATGAGCGATTTAAACATATCCCTACTCAAGCAAATTTGTGAAATTCCAGGTGCCCCTGGTTTTGAAAAGCCTGTTCGTGACCTAGTGGTCTCCTTGGTGACCCCCCATGTAGACGAAGTACGCATCGATAATATTGGCAATGTGATTGTCCTCAAAAAAGGAACACGCAATCCCGATGGAAAGCGGGTCATGCTCGCCGCACACTTGGATGAGATCGGATTTATCGTTTCCCATATCGACGAACAAGGCTTCCTACGATTTAACACCCTCGGAGGATTTGACCCGAAAACCCTCACTGCACAGCGAGTGATTGTACACGGCAAAAAGGACCTGATCGGGGTGATGGGCAGCAAGCCCATCCACGTGATGACGCCCGAGGAGAAAACCAAACTTCCCAAAACCACTGACTTTTTTATCGACCTGGGTATGCCCAAAGAAGAGGTGGATAAGTACATCACCATTGGTGATCCCGTGACCCGCGATCGGGAACTGATCGAGATGGGCGACTGTGTCAACTGCAAGTCTATCGACAACCGAGTGTCTGTATTTATCGTGATTGAGGCACTCAAGCAACTAAAAAATTCTCCCTACGATGTCTATGCGGCCTTTACTGTGCAGGAAGAAGTGGGTATTCGCGGGGCCAACGTGGCGGCGCACAGCATCAACCCAGATTTTGGCATTGCACTCGATACCACCATCGCCTTTGATGTGCCTGGAGCAGCCCCACACGAGAAGGTAACCGAACTTGGTAAGGGTACCGCCATCAAGATCATGGACGCGATGACCATCTGCGACTACCGTATGGTGGCCTTCATGAAGCAGGTCGCTGCGAAAGAAGCAATCTCTTGGCAGCCGGAACTATTGACTGCAGGAGGCACTGATACTGCAGGCGTACAACGCATGGGCGAGCAAGGGGCGATTGCAGGAGCGATTTCCATCCCAACACGCCACCTGCACCAAGTCATCGAAATGGCACACAAGAAGGATATTGCTGATTCCATTGCCTTATTGGTGGCTTGTCTCGAGCAACTGGACACCTACGATTGGAGTCATTAAATCCCTAGTTTAATCAACTAGCAACAGCCCATGCCTATCCTCGCATTTATCCTTTATTTCTTGACGCTTGGCCTTTCTGTTTTTGAGAGTGCTATTCAGAGCAGAGCCCAAGTTCAACCGGATGCTTCCGACTGGCAAGTGCTCTTCAATGGCAAGGACCTAAAAGGCTGGGTTCCCAAGATCCACCACCACGAGGTGGGGGATAACTTTGCCAATACCTTCCGGGTACAGGATGGGGCCATAGCGGTCAATTACGACGGTTATGGAGAGTTTGAAGATCGCTTTGGACACCTCTTTTACGAAAAGCCCTTCTCGAGCTTTCACTTGGTTTGGGAATACAGATTTACAGAGCAGTTTGTACCCACTGCCCCTAGTTACACTTACCGCAATTCAGGAGTTATGTTTCACTCGCAGGCTCCAGAAAGTATCTTGAAAGAACAGGATTGGCCGATTTCGGTGGAATACCAGATGCTTGCCAGAGAAAAGGAGGGAGAGCCGCGACCTACAGGAAATATGTGTTCCCCGGGTACGGATATTGTCTATCAAGGCAAAATCGATCCCCGGCATTGCATCGACTCTTCCTCTCCAACCTTTGCTTGGGACGAGTGGGTGAAAGCGGAATTGATTGTTTTTGGAGATTCCATCGTACACCATTTGGTAAATGGAGATACGGTTTTGACTTATTCGTTTCCACAAATCGGAGGTGGTATAGCCAATCGCTACAATCCAGCATACAAAGTCGATGGAACGCCCCTTCGCTCAGGCTATATTGGCCTGCAAAGTGAAGGACAGGGGGTGCTTTTTCGCCACCTAAAAATTCGGAAATTGAAGTAAGCCTCCCGATCCCTGAACTTTCAAGAATCGGGAGAGCTACATTAACCCAATTGGGCTAAACTTGCTTCTAGGGCCTTGATTTTTGCTTCTGCATCGGCCTGCTTCTTTCGCTCCATTTCCAATACTTGTGCAGGAGCACCAGCCACGAAGCGTTCGTTACTTAATTTTTTCTCTACCCCAGACAAGAAGCCTTTGGTATAGTCCAGTTCCTTTTGGATGGCGGCTTTTTCTGCTTCCACATCAATGGAATCTCCCATAGGAATGAAGCATTCGTCTGCTTTCACCACAAAACTCATGGCCTGCTCCACTTTATTGCCAAATTGAAGCGAGGAAAGATTGGCCAGCTTAATCAACACGGATTCAAATCTGGTGTACAAACCTGGGTTCTGGGTGCGGATGGTCAAGTCAAGCGCCTCTTTTGGAGACATTCCTTTGGAAGCACGGAGGTTTCTGACCTGAGATACCACCTCAAACACTTGTGCGGCATCCTCGGTAATCTTTGCATCGTAAGCCTTAGTTTCTGGCCAAGTTGCAAGGATCAAGGAATTTTCAACAGAACGTTCGCTGATCTGGTGCCACAATTCCTCCGTAATGAAGGGCATGAAAGGATGAAGAATCTTCAATATGTTTTCAAAGATCTCCAAGGTCTTGTCGTAGGTGGCCTGATCGATAGGCTGCTGGTAGGCAGGCTTGATCATTTCTAGGTACCAAGCGCAGAAGTCATCCCAAACCAATTTGTAGGTAGCCATCAGGGCATCTGAAATTCGGAATTTATCGAAGTGCTCGTTAATCTCGCTCAAACTTTGGTGGAATCGCTGCTCAAACCATTCAATACTAGCTGTATTGGAGGTGCCATCTAGACTTGGATCTACTTCCCATCCTTTAACGAGACGGAAGGCATTCCAGATTTTGTTGGCGAAGTTTCTTCCTTGCTCCACGAGCTTGTCGTCGTAGGGGAGGTCATTTCCCGCAGGGGAAGAGAAAAGCATGCCTGTACGCACGCCATCGGCACCGTATTGAGCAATGAGTTCCAAGGGATCAGGGGAATTGCCCAAGGACTTGGACATCTTTCGGCCGAGTTTGTCGCGCACAATACCCGTGAGGTACACGTTTTTGAAAGGCTTTTCGCCCATGTATTCGTAGCCAGCAATGACCATACGTGCCACCCAGAAGAATAAAATCTCCGGAGCAGTAACCAGGTCATTGGTTGGGTAGTAGTAGCTGAGTTCTTTATTGGGCTTGCCTGTGGTGAATACGTCCGTATCAAATACGGAAATAGGCCAGAGCCAGGAGCTAAACCAGGTATCGAGCACGTCCTCATCCTGACGGAGGTCAGCAAGGGTATACTGGGTACCGTACTGTGCATTTGCTTGCGCCAATGCCTCTTCTGCAGTTTTGGCCACTACATATTCTCCGTAGGGGAAGTAGTAGGCGGGAATTTGGTGTCCCCACCAAAGTTGACGCGAAATGCACCAGTCGCGGACATTCTCCATCCACACGCGGTACATGTTTTTGAATTTGGGCGGGTGCAACTGGATGATGTCCTCCATCACTGCTTTGAAAGCGGGCTGGGTGATTTCATCCATTTTCAAGAACCATTGCATGGATAGCTTCGGTTCGATGACTGCATCACTCCGCTCGGAGTGCCCCACATTGGAGGTGTATTCTTCCACTTTCTGAAGCTGTCCCGCTTCTTCCAGTAGCTTTCCAATTTTCTTACGCGCAACAAATCGATCTTCCCCTACGAGCAACTGTGCTTTTTCATTGAGCGTACCGTTGTCGTTGAGGATGTCAATGACTTCAAGTTTGTGCTTGACACCGAGTTCGTAATCGTTTAGGTCGTGGGCAGGAGTCACTTTAAGACAACCTGTGCCAAATTCCATGTCCACGTAGCTGTCTTCGATGATTGGGATGCTTCGGTTGATCAGTGGAATGATCGCACGCTTTCCTTTCAGGTGGGTAAATCTCGGGTCGTCTGGATTGATGCAAATCGCCACATCCGCCATGATGGTTTCTGGGCGGGTGGTAGCGATGGTTAGGAATTGATCAGTAGTTCCTTCGATGGCGTAGTTGATGTAATACAACTTGGATGCCACCTCTTTCATGATCACTTCATCATCCGAAAGGGCTGTTTGCCCCTTTGGGTCCCAATTGACCATGCGGATGCCGCGGTAGATTTTTCCTTTTTGGTGGAGGTCCACAAATACGGAAAGGACGGCATCACTGAGTCCTGGATCCATGGTGAAGGCCGTTCTGTCCCAATCGCAGGAAGCTCCTAATTTCTTCAATTGCTCCAGAATGATGCCTCCATATTTTTCTTTCCATTCCCAAGCATGGGTCAGGAATTGCTCACGGGTAAGGTCTTTTTTATCGATGCCTTTCTCTTTCAGGAGTTGAACTACCTTGGTTTCGGTAGCGATAGAGGCATGGTCAGTACCGGGTACCCAGCAGGCATTTTTGCCTTGCATTCGAGCACGGCGAATGAGTACGTCTTGGATGGTATTGTTCAGCATGTGCCCCATGTGGAGCACGCCGGTGACGTTGGGCGGAGGGATGACGATGGTGTAGGGTTCCTTATTGGGATCTACGCTGGAGGAAAACAACTTGTGTTCCATCCAATATGCGTACCACTTGGCCTCGGCGGATGCCGGTTCGTATTTGCTGGCAATAGACATAGGTACTGAGTTCTTAAGTTGCAAAAATAGCAGAAAAAGTTTGGGGGCAGGAGCCAGAAAGGAAAGAAAAAGAAGGATTGGGTAGTGACCCTGGTTTGAATACCCAAAACTAAAGGATCCTGGATCCCTAGTTAACAAAAAAAGCCGGGGATTTCCCGGCTTTGGTTGGACTAGCTATTTATTCAGTGATTTTAAATCCTGCATAAAGAATTAAGCATTGGTGTGCAATTAAGTGGGCTGTCGACAGTGGGCCGTGGACAGTCAACTGATTATTTTTTCACGATTGGCAATACAATTCGGCTTTGGAATTTACCTCCATGGTGGATTGAGTTATTGGCTACAATACCCTTGGTTTCGTCGTAGTTATTGCCTCCCGTGTTCATGTTGCGGTCAAAGCGTGGAAAGTTGGAGCTACTCACCTCGATGCGGATGCGGTGACCTTTTTCAAAGTAGTTGGAGGTACTCATGGGGGTCAATTTGATTTCATAGACCTGTCCTTTTTCCATCCATACTTCCTTTTCGTATCCGTCTCGGTAGCGCACCCGTTGGATGGTTTCGTCTAGGTTGTAGGCGGTACCGTCTGGGTAGACGTCGATCAGTTTGATGGTCACGTCCGTGTCTTTTACGTCAGAAGAGAGGTATAAGAAACTTTCAATAAATCCAGAAACTTCCACACCGGCTTCCAATGGATCTGTGGTGTACACCAAGATGTCTTCGCGAAGTTCCATCTCCTGCTGGTCCATGGCCCCTCCCTGAACGGCATTGCCGGTACAGCAGACATTTCCTCCATTGGAGGTCACGGGATTCATCGGGTCGTAGCGGTAGTTGTCTTGGGTACTGGCTTTTGGAAGCTTACCTACCAACTTGCCATCCCCATTTCGGGTATTGGCTGTGCCTTTGGAATCCAAGAAGAAGGGCGTCATCACCGCTTCTTTTGGCGGCCAAACATCAGAAGACTGCCACACATTTTTACCCATGGTATAGTAGGTGACTTTGGGAAGCTTTGCGATGGTGTCGTTATCTTTTCCTTTTAGCCAGCGGTCAAACCAGGCTGTAATCACTTCGTCGTAGTTCCAGCGTGCATCTCCCACACTTCGCTGTCCGATTAGTGTATTTTCGGTGGCGCGGGTAAAAGAGCAATGCAGCACAGGAGCGATGACCAAGTACTGGTTGTCCCGAGCCATCTGGCTGATGGCATTGGTGCGTGCATGGTTGTAAAGTGCGATGTTGGGTGAGGAGGAAACGTCATACCAGGATACAAACCACATGCTCGGGGTATCAAAAGGCATGTTGTCGTGGTAAAGTCCCCCTTGGTACCAACGTGGATCATTTGGCTTGCGGGTGATCATTTCCTCATAGATTCCCTTCGGGCCATTTACGTTCTTCAAAATGTCTTGAACAGGCAGATGGGATAGCGCGGCTTTCCAATCTACTTTTGGATATTCTGGCGCCATGTCGTAGAAGCGTTGCAAGCGAAGCAAATCTTCTTGCCCAATTCCCGCTTGCAGTCTCGGAGCTAGAGGATCGTGTTGGGTGCCATAGAGCCAAGAGGTAAAGAGCATCTGTCCAGCACCTCCTCGGTACCAATTCCCTTGCTCGGTAAACTTGCCAATCCTACCCACTCCTGCGCCATAGGCTTGTGGTACCAGTGCAGCGAGGGCTGGGTGCTGCAGGGAGGCGGCGGCCATTTGCCATTCGGCAGTGGAGGAGCAGCCGAGCAAACCAATTTTTCCATTGCTCCAAGCCTGCTTGCTCATCCAGTCAAAAGCATCGTAGCTATCCGTGAGAGGCAAGCCTAGGATGTCCCAGTTTCCTTCGGAAAAAAAGCGTCCCCGCTCGTTTTGAACTACATAAGCATAGCCTTTCTTGACCCATTCCAAGGCTGTTTGCATGGTGCGGGAATTAAGTTCCCCATTGCCGTAGGTATTGAAGTTGTAGGGCGTGCGGGAAAATACGATGGGTACAGGTTGGTCGCCTTTGGGGCGGTAAATGTCCGTGGCAAGGCGGGTACCGTCTCGCATGGGCATCATGACTTTCTGTTCAATAATTGCCACGGCATCGAGCTGCAGCAGTACAGGCGTATCTTGTGCGGCTAGGGGCGTAGTCCCTCCCAATACAAGCAGGAGGCTAAGGAGGTAGAGAAAGTTTTTCATCTTATAAAAGGGATAGGGAGAAACCTACGATTCAAAAGTGGCAGATGCACCGATTTTTTGACCAAAGGCAAGGAATGAATTCGAATTGAAAAAGTAAGTTAGGAGAAAGGCTAGGAATTTTCTCTTCTTTTTTTCTAAAACTCCGATCAATCTCACCTGATTTCATCCTTTTTTGTAGGCTAAGTGCCCTAGATTGGTTTTTCAATCCCCGAGTTATGGCTACCTTGCAGCACCTTAAATTTTTAACGATGAGCAACCCTGCAACCCCTCTTTTAACCTCCTGGGTAGAACTTCCAAAGAACACTGATTTTACCCTCTATGCCCTTCCTTTTGGGGTTTTTAAAACCAAAAAGGGGAGTCCTAGAATCGGAATGGCCATAGGGGATAAGATTGTAGACTTGGCAATGCTAGATCAGGAAGGGTTTTTTGCATCTCTATTTTTGCCCGAAGGGATATTCATCAAAGATGCGCTTAACGATCTCATTGCGTTAGGAAAGCCGCAAACCAAGAAAATCCGTGAGCGCGTGCAGCAGCTCTTGCTGAAGGACAACCAGGAACTTCAAAACCATGCGGCCCGAGGAAAGGTGCTCGTAAATATCCAAGAGGTAGACATGCTATTGCCTGTTAAAATTGGCGATTACACCGACTTCTACAGCAGCATGGAGCATGCTACTAATGTTGGTAAGATGTTTCGTGATCCAGAAAATGCGCTACTGCCCAACTGGAAGCATTTGCCGGTAGGCTACCATGGACGCGCGTCCTCCATTGTGGTGTCTGGTACCCCCATTCGACGACCTAAGGGGCAGTTTAAAGATGCAAGCATGGAAAAGCCCGCTTTTGGGCCCAGCAGAAGTATGGATTTTGAGTTGGAACTTGCGTTCATCACCGGTAAAGCCACCCAACTCGGAGACTCCGTAGCAACAGAGGAAGCAGAGGACTATATTTTTGGGATGGTCTTGTTCAACGACTGGTCGGCTAGAGACATTCAGGCTTGGGAATACGTGCCTTTGGGGCCGTTTTTAGGGAAAAATTTTGGGTCATCCATCTCTCCTTGGGTGCTTCCTTTGGAGGCTTTGGAACCTTTCCGTATGGCGGGGCCCGAGCAAGAACCCGAGGTATTGCCTTACTTAAAATGTAGCCAAGCACACAATTTTGATATTCAATTGGAAGTAGGCCTTCAGCCGGAGGGCCAAAAGGAAACAAAGATCTGTACCTCCAACTTCAAGTACATGTACTGGAACATGGCTCAGCAGCTCGCGCATCATACCGTAAATGGCTGCAATATTCAAGTCGGGGATGTGATGGCCTCGGGAACGATTTCAGGGCCTACGCCAGATTCTTTTGGTTCCATGTTGGAGCTGAGTTGGCGCGGAACCAAGCCACTTGTGTTGGATTCAGGTGAGGAGCGTGGCTTTTTGCAGGATGGAGATACCGTGGTGATGCGTGGCTATTGCGAAAAAGAGGGGATTCGCGTAGGCTTCGGCGAAGTTCGCGGCAAGCTCTTGCCAGCTACCTAATCACAAAAAAAGGTCTCCGAGAAAGAGACCTTTTTTTGTGGGTTAGCTTACTTTTTTGATTGGAGCAGGATACTCAATTTTTCTGGTTCGTCGGTGGTGATAAAATTCACCCCTTGATCCAGGAGCCAACTCATGTCTTCTTCTTTGTTGATGGTCCAAGAGTTGGTGGTCAAGCCTAAGACCTTCGCTTCAGCGATCCACTGTGGCATGCGGCGCAGGAGGGAGATGTGGTAGTCAAATCCAAAAAATCCAGCCTCCTTGAGTTCTAGTGGAGTTTTGTCTCCATTCAAGTAGGCAACATTGGCTTTGGGATCGGTGGCAATGGCTTTGACTCCTCCTTCGTAGCTGAAGGTGATGTAGTCTACCCAGGCTTGGGCACCGAGTTCCTGTACTGTTTTTACAGACAATTCACCTACGCGCTCGCTTCGTGCTACACTAATCATGGAAGGCTTAAACTCTAGGATCAGTTTGGTGCTTTTTTGGGTCATTCCTTCTGTCAGATAGGCCTTGAGGGTAGGTATTTTTTCTCCGTTGGAAAGGGTCTTTGAAAGTAATTGCTCGTAGGTGGAGGTTTCGATATCCATGCCTTGGAAATCGTGGTCGTGGTTGACTACCAACACCTCATCTGCGGTCATCCACACATCAAATTCGCTGCCTTCGCAACCTAGGCGGATGGCTTCGCGGAGGGAGGCGATTGAGTTTTGCGGTAATTCCTTTGCTTTCCAAGCCCCGCGATGAGCGATGATTTTGTTTTGGATAAAGGTAGACTGAGCCAAGATTGGGTGTGAGAAAAAGGTCATCAAAAGAAGGTAGAAGATGATTTTTTGCATGGGATAGAAGTACTTGTTTGTAGATTTAAATGTAACAAAAATCCCAAGAGGGCGAGGGAATAGCAGGTAAACTTCACCAAAACTTAATCTAGTGGATTTTCATGATTTTGGTCAAAACAAAAAAAAGCGCCCCGAATTCTCGGAGCGCTTTGTGATACTCATCGGGCTTAAGTGATTACTTAAATCCTATATCGATCAAGCCCTTGTGACTGATTTTGATGGCTTCCATGGGATCTAGACCGAAGGTTTGGTCTTGCTCCACCAAGTAGAATTCCATTCCCGACTTTTCCTTCTGGGCAAGGATTGATTTGAAGTCTATGGTGCCTGTTCCTACGGGGGCAAACTTGCCCTCCTTGTCCATGTCTTTCACGTGCCAAGCCTTGAATCGGCCTGGGTATTTTTCAAAATAGGCAAGTGCACTTGCATTGGCTTTGGTCACCCAATAGAGGTCCATCTGGAAGTTAACCCATTCTGGATTGCACTTCTCGAGAAGTACATCTTCAATGACGGTGCCGTCCGCGAGCGGCATAAACTCAAAATCATGGTTGTGGTACAATAACTTCAAACCAGCTTTATGGCATTTTTCACCAATAGTATTCATGATGGTTACCAGTTCGTCTGCAGTGCCTTTCATGCCAAGTTTATTCGTAACAGGTTCAACCGTAAACATGCCCATAGGAGGGATGGGAACCACAAAGTAGGAGATGCCTGCTGCCTTTACGTCAGCGATGAGTTGGTCTGCATTTTCCAAAGTGACCATGCCCATGTGCGCAGAAATGGCTGTTAGGCCGAGTGAGTCTAGGGTGGATTTGAATTCGGCTGGAGTCATGCCATAAAACTTACCTTCTGCATAGTCTGCGGATTCTACGTAAGCATATCCCGCATCAGCAACTGCCTTTAGGGTCGCTTTGGGATTGATTGCCATGGAATCACGGAGGGTGTATAGGGCAAGTCCGCCAACTCGAACTGTGGTTTCAACCACGGTTTCTTCGGTGGTTTTGGCTGGACCGCAGGAAACGAACCCTAGAACAAGGACAAGTAAGATGGAAAGAGAATAGGTTATTTTTTTCATAGGTTGGGCATTAAATCGAAACCAATATACCGATTTTGAGGTGAAATGAAATTCCATTTTTCCGGAACGGAAGGCCTACGCAAGGAGTGGACTTATTTAAACCCAAAGAATAAAGGGAATCCAAAAGTCACAATGGCCGTCCATACTAGGTAAATGGGCAGGTAGCGGACCAGCGTAAGGCCTACTTCCTCCAGTTTGCTTTTTCCACGTACGGTACGAATCAACTGCCGCGATACCATGACCAGATGAACCAGCATGAGTAGGTTGACACCGAGGACGGCAAGTCGGTTGGGGGTGATGCCCCATTCTGAGATCCGAAAGGCGATGGCAGAGAGTGCGATTCCATTTACCAGGAGTGTGATTAAGGAAAGTGCGGTGAGTACCCAAGTCATCAAGCCGACTTTCTGCTCCCCAACGGATTCGGCCACTGAGAAAAAGATAAGTGCCATGACGCCAAGGAGGAGGAGGTTAAACAGCAAGAGGAATTCCCGGTCGCTGTAGGGGTTTTTGCCTGCAAAGGCGATGGCAATTAAATAGCTAATGAGCATAATTAGCACCAGGGGGCTAAAAATCTTGGCTACTATGGGAGGAACCTTGTTGACAAGCTCTGGGTTGGTTTGGGTGATCAAGGTGGCAAGCAAAGGTGCTGCAGCAAGGCCATAAACGACGATGTGTTTGAAATACACTTCCGTAATATCGATCCCGATGAGGTCAAAAAGACCAATAGTGATTCCGGAAAGTATTCCGCCTGCGAGAATAAGTATTCCGCCCACGATGATAGTTTCCCCGTTGTATTGCAGGTAGCCCAAGCGCTTGCTGAGGTCTTTTCCGCCAGGACCTGCATAGACCAGTCCAAGCATGCCCCAGAGAAATAAGGGGAGGTGGAGGCAGGCGAGAATCACGGTGTCTCGTTCGGGTTGGCTAGGAAGTAGGTTGATGTACACTGCCGCAACTAGGACGCTGATGATAGGGAAAAGCAATGCTGAGAGCGGAAGCTTATTTTTTCGAATGAAATAGGCGCAGAGAAAAGGAAATACCACAAACCCCAAGTTGCGGGCATAGAAGATATCCTCCTGGAGTGCGATATAATCGGGTAGTTTGGCAAGGGTTCCTGCGATTGCACCTGCGATGAGGATGAATAGCCAATCGGCTTTGGTTCCCCACTGTACGCCTTCCGCTTCGTAATTGAGTCTTTCGTGCCAGGCATCCGCCACAGGGTTGCCCTTTATGCTTGGGTAGAGCTCGTTGAAGGTCTTGGTGAAGGAGCCTTTATTTTTTCGGTAGCGTTTTTCCAGTTCGGCTGGCTGCTCGAGAAGGGAAAGTAAGGATTCGTTCATGGGGTGCGGTTTGGATTGAGGGAAAAAATGAATTAGTCGCTTAAGTTAAGCCTCCTTGTTTTGGAGGATAAGTTGTTCTAGAAATGCTAAATGTACCTGAAAGGCTTTTCTGCCGTTTTCTGTGGCACCATACGTTGTCAAGGGCTTTCGGCCGGCAAATGACTTTTCTACCAAGAGAAATTCAGCTTGCTCCAAGTGTTTGAGGTGAGAAGCAAGGTTCCCATCGGTCACCTGCAGCAATGCCTTAAAGGAGTTAAAGTCGTACCTGTCATTGACCATCAGAATGGACATGATACGTAGTCGAAGGACGTTGTCAAAGGCCTTATTATAGCCTTCTTGGATATTAACGCTCATGTCGGAAGTACATCAGCGTCCCATAAATCAAGTGGAATATCCCAAAGCCCATTGCCCAGCAAAGCAATCCAAAAGCAGGAAAGAAGGCAGCAAGTAGGCCTAAGACGAGTTGGGTATATCCTAGGTTTTTGATTTCTCCCAGGGTGAATTGAGCAGATTGCACCAACCCAATTCCGTAGAAAAGGAGCAAGGCTGCGGGAATCAGTTCGAAAGCACTTTCGTGCAACAAGGCAAAGCAGAAGAAGCCACCGAGCGCTACGGGGAGAAATAAGGATTGTAAAAAGCGCTTGCTTGCTGGGGACCAAAAGGGTTGGGTAGCAGCGGTACCTTTCTTTTTGCTTAATGCATAGGCCGTGCTTACTGCGGCAAGTAAGGTGATCAAGGCCAGCAAGAGCAGTCGATTCAATAGGTCCCGGAAGGAAAGGGATTCGGTTCCTGTACCCCAACTGCTGCTTGGAAAATAGATCCAGTACCAGGCTAATCCTGCTGCAACAAGTGCATAGATACCTGCTAGGATTCCGGAGAGTCCACTTAAGGAAAGGAAGCGGGTGCTTCGTTCCATCATGGATTTGATTTCAGCTAATTCTTCTTCTGGTTTTCTCATTTTTAAAAGTACTTTGAAACACAAAGTAAATATACAATTCTTTACTATCCAACTAGGAGGAGAAAAACAATGAGGAAAAATGATTTTATGGCCTTACGCTTCTCGCACCCCGCGGCTGGCTTTCCCACCTCTGATCTGCGTATTTTTTCCTTTAAGATCTGCGTAAGAAAAAACTACCAGAAAGTGAGGGATATTTCCTTCCTAAGAATTGATCTGCGTATTTTTTCCGTGACGATCTGCGTGAAAAAAAGAGCATAAAAAAAGCCCGGTTAGGGGCTTCTTCTTGATTCAATTCATTAAGGATTACTGAAACAATTGCGGAGTAAATTGGCTCAAATACACGCGCCAGTTTCTCCAGGTATGTCCGCCCTCACTTTCCACGTAGGTGTGGGGCATCTTCATTCCCTTCAATTTCTCCAAGTATTCCTGGTTTGCCTTGTAGAGGAAGTCCGTTTTGCCAATGGCGATCCAGTACAATTTGTACCCGTTGTCTTGTTGGGTCTTCAACGTTTGGTCGAAATTGCTGTAAACGCGCCCAGTGGCATCTTCGCGAGGCATGATGGCGGCAGAGAACAAACCGATGTAATCAAAGGTGTTGGGGTAGTAGCGGGAGATGTGAAGCGTATGAAAGCCGCCCATGGAAAGCCCTGCGACAGCACGCTGCTTCTTTTCTGCATTCACCCGGTAGTTGCTCTCCACAAAACGGATGATGTCTTCAAAGGCGCCTTCGTAGGTGCCATCCATCGTTTTAGGGATCATAAACTGGGGCTTGTAGAAATTTTTGCTCCCTTCACCAGGCGCTCCATCTTGGATCACGTTGCCGTTGGGCATCACGACGAGCATGGGCTTGGCTTTGCCTTCAGCAATCAAGTTGTCCATAATCTGAGCCGTACGACCCAAGTTGATCCAGGCCTCCTCGTCTCCTCCAGCACCGTGCAAAAGGTAAAGCACGGGATAACTTTCCTTGGAAGTTTCGTATCCAGGCGGGGTGTAGATGGTGATGCGTCGATCCATGCCTAGACCTGGAGAATCGTACCAGCGTCTGCTTACTGTACCGTGTGGAATGTCATTGGTCTTGTACAGGTCACCTTGCCCTCCACCGATCAAAAAGAAGTTGGTGGCCGTACCTACATCTCGAATCAGAAAGGGATTACTCGGATCGGTAGTAGTGAAACCATCTACCACAAAGGAGTAGGCGTAAAGTTCCGGGTTGAGGACGCTGGTTTTGTAAGACCAAACTCCATTGGCATCTTTGGTAAGGGCTACCTTTCCTGGCCCATCCATTTGGCCCATGGGGGTATCCATTTTTACCGGAGGGAGAAAATCCCCGGTCACTTGAACTGCCTGTGCATTGGGGGCAAAGATTCGGAAGGTGACGGTATTGTCGTCATGAACCTCTGGAGACTGTATATTTTGTGCTTGGAACAGGGCTTCTTGCGCGGAAGCCGCAAATCCGAAAAGTAGGCTACTCATCAGTAGGGTTAGAAATTTTTTCATAATGGGTTTGAATTTGAGCTGGTCTAAAGTTAGCCAATGACTAAGGAACTGCAAGGGGATTTGTTTGAGTGGTTTGTATGGGAATATTTTCAAAAAGGATATTCCTTCCCTCTTTAATTTTTGTTTCCTAGGTTCTTTTTATCAGAATTTTGAAGAACGTTGAAAAAAGAGTGGATAACCAATGAATCACTATTTACCGTGTAAAAAATTCGGATATGCGGATTGATCTGAAATCCCCTGATAT
Organism: Algoriphagus sp.; assembly: GCA_044237325.1. GTDB lineage: Bacteria > Bacteroidota > Bacteroidia > Cytophagales > Cyclobacteriaceae > Algoriphagus. The sequence goes on along the minus strand of JBIIFN010000002.1, from coordinate 31,702 downwards.
TCTTTTCCGGAACTTCCAAAGTTCCTATTTCTGGAAAAATTTCAAGGATATCTAAAAAATCATTCACTTGATTCTTGAATTTCAGAACTGAGGAATCTCCCCAATTGGTAAGAAGATAGTCTTGAATTCTTAAAAAATCGTGATTTGCCCTTTTTGTTACACTAATTTTCATGGTTTGCGCTGGAGAAACTCTTCCCTAGACATCAAATTGGCAGGGTTTTCAGCTTCTTCCAATGATAAAAAAATGGCTTCTTGATTCTCCTTGGGTAATTCATTCCAAAGTTTGCCAGGAGAATTCACTTTCTTGAATTGGAGAAAATCTCGGAGGGTTTCCAATAATTGCTCGTTTTCAATTTCCTGCACGAGCTGAAGAACGGATGACTTTAGATGCGTTGACATGATTTTGATGAATTACCTCAAGTTAGGGAACATGAGGATTAAAGAAAAGATTTTTAAGCTATTTGTTGAATAGGTAACAAAGAAATCAATTACTCCCATCCACTGTATTTCAATTGATCCTTCCCTCCAGACTTTAACTAAAAACTTCATTTGTCAATCCCCACTGTCCACGGTATCTTTGCAGCTCAAGCAAAATTTGAAGCCGTGGCAACTAAAACCGTCAACGTAGGTTTGGTCCAACTCTCCTGCTCTGGGAATGTGACCGAAAACATGCAAAAAACAACTGCAGGCATACGCGAAGCTGCCCAAAAAGGCGCGCAGGTAGTCGTTCTGCAGGAACTCTTTCGCTCTCTCTATTTCTGTGATGTGGAAGAGTACAACAACTTCCTGCTTGCCGAGGCGATTCCTGGCCCTTCGACAGAAGCCCTAGCTGCCCTTGCCAAGGAATTGGGCGTAGTCATTGTCGCTTCACTTTTTGAAAAACGTGCGGAAGGCTTGTACCACAACACCACCGCCGTCCTCGATGCCGACGGAACCTACCTCGGTAAGTACCGAAAAATGCACATTCCGGACGATCCAGGTTATTACGAGAAATTTTACTTTACCCCAGGAGACCTGGGCTATAAAGTGTTTGCCACCCGATTTGGCAAGATCGGCGTGCTCATCTGCTGGGACCAGTGGTACCCGGAAGCAGCACGCATCACTACCCTGATGGGAGCGGACTTCCTAGTTTACCCTACCGCCATTGGCTGGGCTAAAACGCAAGATGCAGCCACTAATGAGGAGCAATACGGCGCTTGGCAGACCATTCAGCGCTCCCATGCTGTGGCGAATGGCATCCCCGTCGTATCGGTCAACCGTACCGGCGAGGAGGGAGAAATGCAGTTTTGGGGTGGCTCCTTCGTGGCCAATCCCTTTGGTCGCGTGACGTACCAAGCCCCCCATCTGACCGAAGAAATACACGTGGAGGCCCTAGACTTGAGCGGTTCGGATCGCTACCGTACCCACTGGCCATTTTTGCGGGATCGTCGAATCGATTCCTATGCGCCGATTACCAAGCGTTTCCTTGACGAAGAATAGGCCATGCAGCAACGTGTAGATTTGTCTAAAGGAGGGCTCATGACCCCGGCGGAACTCGGCTACTATTTTCCGGCTGAGTTTGCGCCGCAAAAAGCAATGTGGCTGAGTTGGCCTCATAAAGAAGAAAGTTGGCCCGGAAAAATCCAGACTATTTATTCCCCCTATGCGCAATTCGTCAAAGAAGTAGCTTTTGGTCAAGAAGTGCATATCAACGTAGCCGATGTGGCCATGCAAGCATTTGCAACGCAACAGTTGGAGCTAGCGGGAGTGCGCATGGATCGGATCTTCTTCCACTTTTTCCCGACCAATGATGCTTGGTGCCGTGACCATGGTCCAGCCTTCTTGATCAATCCTGCAGCCGTCATCCCAAAGGTGCTTGTGAAGTGGAATTACAATGCTTGGGGAGAAAAATACCCTCCGCATGACCTGGATAACCAGATTCCGATTCACATCGCCGAAGCCTTGGGCATTCCCTACTTTATACCCGGCATCGTGATGGAGGGAGGATCTGTAGAGTTCAATGGTAAAGGAACCTTGCTTACCTCCAAGGCTTGCCTATTGAACCCCAACCGCAATCCTCAGCTCAATCAAGCACAGATCGAAAAGTACCTCTGCGACTACTACGGGGTGCAACACATCCTCTGGGTAGGTGATGGCATTCTTGGTGATGATACCGATGGGCATATCGACGACATCACGCGCTTTGTGAATGCCGATACCGTAGTGACGGTAGTTGAAGAGAATAAGGCGGATGGGAATTACGAAATCTTGCAGGAAAATCTTCATCTCCTAAAGCAGATGCGGGTAGAAGATGGAAAGCAGCTCAATGTGGTGGAACTCCCCATGCCAAGCCCAGTAATTTGGGAGGAGCAGCGACTGCCCGCTTCCTATGCCAACTTCTATATTGCCAACGAAGTGGTGGTAGTGCCTACCTTTCGAGACAAAAACGACCAGCGTGCTTTGGATATCTTATCCGGCTGTTTCCCTACCCGTCGGGTGGTGGGGATCGACAGTACAGACATCATTTGGGGATTAGGATCCTTTCACTGCTTGAGCCAGCAGGAACCCGCAGTATAAGTTTTTCTCTAGTTTTAGATTAAATCCTGCGTTTTCATGCAGGATTTTTCATTTTTATGATGGTTAGTAAAACAAACAACCTTCATTTTTGATTTTAAAGAAAACGAATACCTATGAAACAGTCTCTTTTCTTTCTTTTGGTCTTGGCGATGGCTACTTCTTGTGGGATCTTGCGAACAGACAGAACCAAAAACATCTCCTATATGGAGGCTACCGCTTCGCTTCCACAAAAGAGCTTGAACGTGTTTGCTCCGAAGAAGGCAAAAAATGCGCCTGTCTTGATTTTTATTCATGGTGGTAGTTGGCATAGTGGAAAGAAGGAGATCTATGACTTTATGGGCAATCGCCTTGCGGCAAAAGGGGTGGTGTCAGTCATCATCGACTATCCTTTGGCGCCAGCTTACCAACTTCCAGCCATGGAAAAGGCCAGTGCACTGGCTATTCAGTGGGTGAAGGAAAACATTGCTTCCTATGGAGGGGATCCTACCAACATGTTTGTGTCGGGCCATTCAGCTGGAGGACATTTGGCGGCATTGGTAGCTATCAAGGACGAACCTTGGAAGGAGTTGGGTATGACAAATCCATTGAAAGGGGCTATTCTGAATGATCCTGCGGGTTTGGATTGGTACTGGTTTCTGACCGAGCTCAAAGAAAAATACAATAAGGAAGATAATTACGATGCCTTTACGAGTGATCCAGCGGTTTGGAAAACCTATTCCCCCATTTATTTCTTAGAGGAGAAAGAAATCCCGATGTTGTTGATGGAAGGCGAGCTAACCTATCCTGGAATCAAGTTGACCGTGGAGCGTTTCCGCAAGGCAGCCGAAGAAAAAGGGCTGAAAGTTGATTATTCCTTCTATCCCAAAACCAAGCATATCCCGATGGTAACTCAGTTTTTCTTTCCTTGGAGCAAGGGATACAAAGACGTGTTAAACTTTATGGAGGTTTGTAAGTAGGGCTTACCTCTGCTATAATTTAGCAATTTAAAAATGCGCTTGGTTATATTTTACCAAGCGCATTTTTTATAGGATATCAACTCAGATCTAACTAGGTACTTTTTGTAAGGGCCGTTAATTTGTCAGTTTTATTTCCACTCTCCGGTTTTTTGCTCTACCCTTTTCAGTATCGTTAGGAGCTACAGGTTTTGTTTTTCCAAATCCTTTGGTATTGAGTTGGCTTGGGTTACATCCTTCTTTGATTAAGAACTCCTTCACTGCATTTGCTCGTTGTTCGGAGAGGGTAAGGTTGGCGGCATCTTCCCCAACATTGTCTGTATGTCCTTCAATAACCACCTTCAAGTTATTTGCCTGGATGATTTTCGCTATTCGTTTCAGCTCCGGAAAAGAAGTAGAAAGAACAGCGTATTTCCCTGTTTCAAAAAACAGGTTGTTGATTGGAACTGCAATTCCTTCATCAATCATTTGCTGAAAGGTGACTAGGTCAATATTGGAGTCAATTGCAATTGGCTTTGCATTGTTTTTCAGATCGATATTGTTCGAAATAGGAAAATAGCCATCCTTATCTACGTAGTACCCATAAATCTTACCGAGTGGGAGCACAATATAAAAGCTACCATCACTTGGATCACTCTTTGATTGGCCTACACTTTTCCCTGTTTGTAGGTCCTCCCATCTAATTTCTGCAGCTATCGGTTTGTTATTTTTGTCAAGTAAACTTCCGGAAATGGTGGCCACAAAATCAGGTCGTAAGTGTTTAGGAAGGTTTAGCCAAAACACATCGTAATCAGCTGGTGTTTCGTTTTTCGCAAAAAAGGCCTTGTCTCCATCCGTGGATATTTTATATCCCCAATCGGTTCCATACGTATTGATTTCCTTACCCATATTTACTGGTTCGCTCCAGCAATCCCAGCAGGATTCATCCAGTCGAGTGGATTTGAAAACATCCAATTCCCCCATTCCCCCATGCCCACTTGAACTAAAATAGAGCGTCTTCATGTCTGGGTGGAGAAATGGACTTCTGTCGGTATAGATGGTGTTGATGGTTTTACCCAAGTTGATTGGCTCACCCCATTCTCCCCACTCATTTTTTAAGCTTACATAGATATCTGATGGGTAGTTATTGTCTCCATGATAGTTTTTGGGTTTGTCTTTCCAGTAGTAGTCCAAATTCCCCTCTCGTACAGAACTAAACAACAACGCATTTCCGTCACTGCTCACCATTGCATCGGCTTGCCAACTACCGGCATTAATGCCTGCGGGTAGCTCGGATGGATAACCCCAACCATTCTCGGATTTTTCAGAAACTAATAATTTGCCATTTCGAAACATCATGAGTGAGGTTCCATCGGTAGAGATACTCACTGGTGCATCATTTGAAGAATATTCGGATAAATCCTTTAAAATCTGCGCTGGAGATCGGGTCTTCAATCGTGCAAAATAGATGTCTTCATTACCATTACCATCTGGTCTATTTCTCCCACAAAAAAAGATATATCGTTCATCCGCTGAGATCACCGGAAGGTATTCTCCACCTTCTTTCGTATTGATTTCAGGTCCAAAGGTTTGAATTCGGATTGTTGGATCCCATTTTGCGGTAAGGAGTGAAATTAGATCATCGATCTTTTTATTCTTTTCTCCAAAGAAGGGTTTGTATGAATTTACTTTAGCAATTGCTCCTTGCCAGTTTTTTTTGTCCACATCCAGCGATATCATTCGTTGTAGGGCAACAAATGCTTTTTCCCTAGGCGCTGCCTGCCGTATATAGCTATCGTAGTTATATTCTTGTTCCTTAGTGTAGGATGTATTGAGCGATAGGTTATCACCCAAGTCAGCTAAAGCATAGTCAATTGCTTTTATTTCTTGTAGAGAAGGGTCATCAAACTCCTTGTAGAATTGATCTAGGGTGATTTTTTCACCGTCTGAGGTAACTAGGTCATGCAAGTAAACAAGCGCCGTTTTTTTCTTATTCCCGCTATATTTTTTTGCAACATACTTCAAGGCAATTAAATCTTGTGTCTGTTCGCTGTACTTATAAATACTGTCCTTAGCATTTTCTATCCATGGATTTGAGTTGAATTTTTCAATAAATCCACGGTAACTTTCCCAGTCCTCTGGTGAAGTGTTCTCCAGAAATTGGCGCTCCTCGTAAAGCTTTTTACTGTCAGTAAACTGCTTGCTTTTGGGATAAGTATCCATAAACGCTTTATAGCTTTTGGCTGTATTTTCTTTTTTTGCCAGTGCAAAAGCTAATTCATGAATTCGTAATTGGGCCTCTTCAACCTCTGTAGCTGCGGGGTAAGTGGCGATGAATTTTTCATACTCCTTGATCGTATTCACCTCCTTAGTTAGCGTGAATGCCAAGGCATTCCGCTTGGCAGTAGCAAGCTTAAGCTGCTGTGCGTTTGGGTAAGTAGTAATAAACTTCTGGTAAGAAGCCACGGTGTTTTCGCTGGATGCTATTTTGAATGCAGCTAGATTTCTATTTTCTGTAGCTTCTTTTTTGAATTCTGGTGAACTTCTTTTGTAGTAATCCAGAAACTGATCAAAGCCCTCTACTGTATTGAGGTCGTTTGCATCCTTGAGTGCTTCCTTGCAGATGGTGTTTGTGACTGCATCAAAATAATCCTTGTTTAGGGGGATTTTGATCAAATCCTTAATTTCCTTTTCGTCTGTAAGGTTTGCGTAATAATAAATCGCATTGGAGATGTATTCATATGCTTTCGGAGCATTGTATTTCTGATACCCGCGATTTATGTGAAGTAGCGCCATGGTGTAATGGGCCGCTACATTCTTGGGTTCTTTCTCTAAATCCTTCAAAAGGTTTTTTTCAGCCTTAGCAAAATCGCCTTTATCGATGTGCTTTTCATCATTGGTTTGACCGAATGAAAAAGTTGAAATCCAGAATAACAGCGCTATGAGAAAAGCAATTTTTTTCATGTTTATCAAATTCATTTTGAGCGCAGATCTTTTAAAAATGTTAGGGATAAATGATTTTAGTCCTCAAGCTGACCATTAAAAGTACCGGGTGGGGGAAAGGCTAACTTGATTTTTATTGCCTTTATTTCACCACAACTGGAGAAGCTAATTTATTAAATAGAAAATTATAGCGCAAAGTTTCCTTCCTCCATACTTTTGTAAAAATATGATTTTTTGAGTCAGACCAAGAAACATTTTTTGTTTTTAGCGGCATTAATGTAAGTAGATACTTTTTTTAACTCGGACAATCTCAATTAAGGTAAGTTTCTAGTATTTCTAGTCTATATTAGCTGAAATTGTGGTTTGTTATTGACTCGCTTGTCAAGCCCTCATTTTGATTTTCGAATTGTTTATACCTATGAGGTAAGTGATAAATAAGTGTATTTAACCCATAATTTAAAATTTCAATTATAATGTTTATTGAAATAGTTAATAAATAAGTTAAACAGCTGTGTTTTTTGTTATCGCCTTAAAAACAAGCGTCCAATAAGTTTAGTTTTCCTCTATTCACTCGTCCACGCACTAGTATACGCATGAATTTCATCTATTCATTGGGCCTCTGCTCCATTTTATTATTTACCTCGTGTACTCCTGTAGATGCTCCTCGCTTATCGGCTTCATTGGAGGAATACACGCCGGAATCGGCCAAGGGTTACCTAATTACGCATAGTTATTTTTCACTTTCCTATTCGAGCACTCATCGGCAGGCTGAGTTTGTGTACTACTATCTTCCACCAGCGCATATTGGAGGTGGCCAAGCGCGAACCGATGATTTTCGAGCAGATCCTAAGGTAAAGTCTAACCCGGTAAAGGGGACCGATTACCAAGGTAGTGGCTACGACCGAGGCCATCTCTGTCCGGCGGGAGACATGACTATCAACCGAACCGCCATGTCCGAAACGTTCTTCATGTCCAATATGTCGCCAATGGTTCCTTCGTTTAATCGGGGTATTTGGTCAAAAGTGGAGGACTGGGTAAGGGATGCTGCTTTGGCAAATGGTGGTCTGTATGTGGTTACTGGCCCAATTCTTTCCAGTTCCTGTGGCTCTGTGAAGCAGTCCATCACTGTGCCTTGTGCCTATTATAAGATTGTCTTCACAGGAGGTTCCAATCCCAAGATGCTTGGATTTGTACTCTCCAATGCAAGTGCTTCAGGATCAATTACCAGATTTGCTGTTTCAGTGGATGAGATAGAAAAGAAAACAGGAATTGATTTTTTTCCTCAGCTAGACAATGCAATCGAACAACAACTCGAAAGCAAGGCAAGTCTTTCGGGTTGGAGTTTTTAGCATAGAAAAGGCATTTTTCTTTAGGGTTATTCTGGCTCGATGTTATGCAATAAATATGTTCAGATAGGTTACATGTGAATCGAACACGATAAACACGATTTTTTTGACTTAATGACCGCATAATAGGTTGTCAGTAAATACGTTTGTATAAGAACCTAAGTGACTAGTTGCATTTACTTCAGGTAAATTCTATTAGACGTTTATAGCTTTCTCAGTCAAAAGAAAAACACATGAAAAATCTACTTGTAATCCTGTTTCTTGGTTTGCCCGCTTTTGGTTTTGGCAAGCAGCAACACTTTTGGCTACCAGTAAATACGGAGGTGTTTACAGTTGGAAGTCAAAAATAACAGCGCATCGTGGTGGAGTGGTATATGTGTATCCAGAGACAAATTCAACTATTTTATTTTACATGGGTCTAGATGGAGGTGAGCCTTCCTACAACATGGGTCAGTTGTATGGGAGAATAACTATCGCCAATGGCACTGGATTATTTTACAACGCAGATTTTCCAGGTGAAAATTGTCAGTTCACAGCTAGTTTTATTGGAGAAAAACTGAAAATAGAAACATTTGAAGGTAATGATAATTGTCCTTTTGGTGGAGGTGTATATGCTGATGGAGAATTTACCAGAACCTCGGCTAAAGTACCGGAGTATTTCCAATATGAGGATTTTGGAATCCATAGAGTCTATTTTAAGACGACTAAACCAGAGCAGTTTTACAAGAATTTTTAAAAGATTAATTCATAAATCCAGAATAGCTCATGAAAATTAGCTTTGTCTTCCTCCTTCTCTTCTTTATGTGTAGCGAACAAGCTCCTAAGCAATTAACTGCAGAAGAAGAAAAATTATACTCCTTGATCATGGAATACAGAAAGGAGAAAGGGTTGCCATCTATTCCGCTTTCCAAGTCTTTGACGAAGGTGGCCCAAGCTCATGTTAAGGATTTGCACCAAAACAGGCCCAATCAAAATGCATGCAATATGCATAGTTGGTCCTCTAATGGAGACTGGTCAAGCTGTTGTTATACAGCTGATCATGCCAAGGCCCAGTGCATGTGGGACAAGCCGAGAGAGATGACCAACTATAAAGGGAACGGCTACGAAATTGCTTATGGCGCTTATGGTATGAATGCTACGGCCTCAGGAGCACTTGCTGGATGGATTAGTAGTTCTGGACATCATGCAGTGATGATCAACCAAGGGATTTGGAAAAGTCCTTGGAATGCCGTTGGAATTGGCATTTACGAAGGCTTTGCAGTGGTCTGGTTTGGTAATGAAGTGGATTCCAATTGATGGCCACCAGAAATAGAGGCTGAGGAGGTTAAAAAGAACAAGTAACGGTAAAGTGAAAAATAAGACAACATGAAAAAGTTGATGCCGGCTTCATTGCTCTTCGTTGTGCTGCTGCTCTCTAGTTGTAGTAATAGCAAAGAGCAGCCAACTGGAGGGAAAATAATTTCTATTCGAGACCAGATTGGCTTGACGGATAGCCTGGAAAATGGAAATTCTAATCAACAAGGTACCGAGAAAGAAGCCATAGAGATCTCGAATTTGACTCCTGTGGAACAATTAAAGGTGATGGTTGAAGCCATTGAGTCAAAAAATAATGCCTTGGTAAATAGCTTCATCAATTACGACTCCTTAGACGCCAATGGATCGCTAGATTACTTTGATTATGTGCTATTTTCTGGTGATATCCCAAGTGAATATTCGAAGAATAAGAAAGCCTATATGAAACGGAATAGCCATAAAATCATGCCGAGCTATTTAAAAAGTGAATTAATTAAAGCTGCATCCAAAGGGAAGGGCAGGTCGATTGATAGGGTAACTTTCTTAAAAAATAGTGAGGGAGAGTTTAGTTTAGGGGCAAATTCTAATGGGTCCAACGATTTTCAATTCAATGTAAATCAAGATTATCCAGATGGAAATGGGGGAGGATCTTTTTCCTATCGTTTTCATATTGGTTCAGATAAAAGGATTTCTTTAGTTCAGATCATGCCTTTTGGCGGATCGATTAGTTTTTAATGACTTTAGGAAAGAGTAAATTGATTTATTTACAAAAAAAGATTCGAGATCAAGAGTCTACTTTCTAAATAGGTTCTTGATTGATCTTTAGTTGCTAAGTCTATTAAGCAATGTATTAACCAGGTTTAATAAAATAAAAATTTGTTCATATGAAGAAAACAGTACTTGGAGTTGTAGCGATTTTGTCATTGACAATTGCTTTAGTTGGTTGTAGTGGTGGAAGTTCAAATGCTTCCTCAGAGGAAGTAACCGCTCAAAACGGGAAGGCATTGCCCGCTGAATTCTTGGGTAATTACCACGGGATACAGCCTAGCTATGTGATGAAAAATCAATTTGGCGATGATTTAGAAATTAATGGGAATAAGGTAACCGTTCCTTCTATTGATTATAAATTTCTGCTGAAGGAGAATGGTGTTGTCAATCTACAACAGATAAGTCTTGAAGATCAAAGTCGTGTGTATTACGAGGGTACCTATACCATCACGTCTGATGATGGTGAGTCGTATACACTAGAATGCACACTTAGCGATGGGGAATATTCAAACCCAACCTATTTGCTGACAATTGATAAAAAAGAAAAGAAAGGATTATGCAAAGGCAGCAATGATCCTGAGTTTGTTCTTGAGAAAATAAACTAACTGAGTTAAACCTAAATTGAGGAAAAATGAAAACGTTCATTGTGCCAACTTCGAAAGTAACCTTGTTCTTATTTATGCTGGTCTTGGCAAGTCAATCCGCCTTTTCCCAATCCAAAAAAGAGCAGATTGAAGCGTTGATGTTTCAAAAGGATAGTTTGATGAAGGTCCTTGAAAAAGAGCGAAAGGTAAGCGCAAATAAATTGGATGGATTAGGAAAAATAATTACTCAGTCCAAGTCTGATTTTGCATCGATTCAAGCGGAGCTCACACAGTCAAAAAAGGAGTTGATTGAGAAAAAACAAGAAATTTTGAAGCGTCAATCAGACTATGTATTGCGTGGCGACACCATTCGAAACTTGCGAGCGGAGCTTCTTCAGGCTAAAGCACCAAAAAATGAAAATATGCTACCAGATTCATTTACAGGATATTGGATGGATAGTCTTGAGAATTGCGGTGGTCAGCTTGGTTTAGGTATTTTTGTAGTTGATGAACATGTGGACATATCTGGATATCATTCCTCTTCCAAAGACGTCCAAGTGAAGTACAATGGAGAGTATTATTCAATTTATTACACCAATGTGTATAAAGAACCAGATTTTGTTGACGAGAGTAAAGCGGAATTGCACATTAAAATGGGGAAAGATGGCAAACTAATTGTAATTAATTTGAAGACTAGGGAGGAAACCAAACTGGTTAAATGTTGATTTAATGATAAAATTGCTTCTTCCTAATCTTCTTTTTTTTAAACAAGAACGTTGATAATAAGCAATAAAGAGTGAACCTGAATTCAAGCTGCCTAAAATCAAGGCAGCTTGCTTTTTTTCAGCTAGTCAATTCAAAAAAATCAACTCTTCCCAAGCCATATATTTCTGTTTTTTGCCTCTAGTTTAAAATTGATTTAGAGCTAAGTCTCCACTTTTCAGTATAAGTAAATTTACGAATGGTCAGTTTTTATTTTTATAATAAAACCATACTTTTGAACAAATGGCCACTATTTATTTTGAATTTATAAGACTATGAAGAAGAAAATAATTCTCGCATCCGCCGGAGTACTTGTTCTATCACTTGCGTTGGGCTGGTATTTTATATTTGGCAGGTCAAATGACTTACTTTCTTACGTTCCCGATAATGCCATAGCAGTAGGGAAAGTGGATGTGAAGAGCCTGTTGACTAAAATGGATTTTGAAAAAATAAAAAAGGAAGATAAAGTAGCAGATCAGCTGGATGAGGTGAAAAATGAAATGCCTGACTTCCTTGCTGAAGCCATGGATTCGCCTTTGAGCACGGGTCTTGATCCATTCAAAGATCCTGTGGTATTTCTAACGATTGATAAAAAATCAGATCTAGCGCAATTTTCAGTAGTGATGAGTGTCCAAAACAAAGACGCTTTTAGTGAATTCCTTAAAAAGCTTGAGGCTGAATTGGAGCTTGACTATAAATTCCGAAACGATGAAGAAAGAGATTTTGGAAAAGCTTACCCTGAAAATGTGTCTGAAAGAAACCATGCACTAGCATGGAATGGTGATGTGGTCATCTTTTCATTTCAAGAAAATGGTTTTGAAGATGATACGATGTTGGATTTGGTAGAAAATACGCTCTTTCTAGAGAAGGAACGCCGGTTGATGAACTTAGCATCTTTCAAAGAGTTTGAAGGTAATTTAGAAGATGCAGACGTTTTTCTTAATTTCCAGGCCCTGCTCAAAGAGAGCAAAAATATGGGATTGCCAGAGTCCTATACCTCTCAATTGGAGAACCTGGATGGAGCATCTTTCCATTTAGGTTTCCAAGAAGAAAGTGTCGATATCGCGATGCATCTGTACTACAAGGACAAAGAATTGGCTAATAAAAATAATTTTTTAGGAGCGCCTACCGATGCGAACATCACCAAGTATTTAACATCCAACGGAAAGGCCATTGGTGCCATGGCAATGACCTTTAAAATGGAAAATCTGATTGACTTGATCCAAGAATTTGATGAAGGAAATGAAATCAACGAAGGATTAATGTCAGGTTTCAATATTTCATTAGATCAGCTTGAAAAAATGCTTAATGGAAGTATGGCGTTGAGTCTTACTGAGCTCAAAAAAGTAGAAGTTACCGAGCTTCAATCCAATATACAATTTGATCCGTATAGCGGGGAGATATACGAGGAGCAAACACCGGTTACCTACGAAAAAACAGTACCCATCTTCAACTATCAAGTGGGGATTTCAGATGCAAACCTAGCGAGTAAGCTTCTAGGTAAGTTGGAGGAATTAAACTTGGTAACAAAAGAAGGCAATGTATATGTTTTTGAAAACAGTGAGTTAGGTGCCTTGAATTTGGTTGTGAAAAATGACCTGTGGATCATTTCTAATGACCCTAAGGCAGCTAATTTGGCAGGAAATGGGGAATGGACTGCGCCACAAAACGAGGACTTAATTAAAGCACTTACTTCTGATGCCATGGGCATGTACCTAAGTCTTGATATAGATGAGTACGGTACTGATGAGGATGTTCAAGAGTTAAGAAATGAGGTAAATTTTGAAGAGATTGAAGAATTAGCCAACCTACTTAAAAATGTAAATGGGTATGGAAATATGGAGTCAATCCACCTGAATATTGGTTTGAAACCGGGCGAAGGCAACTCACTCTATAGGTTGTCTAAAGCCTTAGTAGATATTGCTAAGCTTTAATTAAACACAGGTGCCACCGCACTAGTTTACTCAGTTGGGGGCTTAGTTAAGTCCCCAACTTTTTGCATTTTAATCCCTTAGTTCTTTACCAATTAAAACATGTTTCTTGGTCCGCTAACCTGTTAAAGGCCGAAAAGCGAACCGGTTTATCTGTTAGCTTTTGTTTTCACTATTCCTTTGTTAATGGCTGATTCTTTTACCCTACGTCTCCACCAGGTTCTGCCGACTCCATTAGCAGGTAGGGGATCAAATACGATATGGCAACAAGACATCTCGCTAACTAGTGGAAGAAATTATCAAATCCTAGCTCCTTCAGGTACCGGGAAATCTACGCTTATCGGTATCCTAAACGGGATTCGTAAGGATTATTCAGGGGATGTTTTTCTTGGAAATGAAAATCTGAGTAAAGCGTCTCTCGATCGATGGGTAGAGATACGTAGAAAATACATCAGCACTGTTTTTCAAGACTTGAGGCTATTTGACCAACTTACTGCAGCTGAGAATATTTCACTCAGTGGTGGGTTTGAGGAACCTGCTTTTTCCAAAGATCAAGTTCTGGAATGGTGTGTGCGTTTGCAAATTGAGGGAAAGTTGCATGACAAAGTTGAACAGCTTTCCTATGGTCAAAAACAGCGAGTTGCGCTCCTCCGTGCGTTAAACCGCAAGTTCAGTTGGCTACTATTGGATGAGCCATTCAGTCACCTTGATGTAGACAACATGCGAATTGCGTTTGAGCTAATCAAAGATCAGTGTAAGGAGCAGCAAGCTGGATTAATCGTTACTGGGCTTGATCATCGATTCAATCAAGATGAATTTATAACCTTGGAAATCTGATGGAACCCCGCAAATCCATAGCCTTTCTACTTAGAAATACCCAAAGCCCCTTGCAGCTTATTGCTGGTGTATTCGGGTCTTTCGTCGGAATCTTTATTGTAGGTCTTGCGGTGCAATTGTATGCAGAATACAACCACTTGATTTCTAATCAAGGCAAAGTTGCTGGATATCAATTTATACTGATAAACAAGAAGGTGTCTGCGCTAAACACCTTCAAAAAAGACATTAGCCAGTTCTCTTCCGAGGACCTAGATAAAATAAGGGAACTAGGCGTGGTGGAGGATATTGGGGTCTTCAAATCAAATCAATTTTCTGTAGAGGGGGTTTTGCAGATCCCTGGTCAAAGTGGAGGCTTCGGTTCTGAGATGTTTCTGGAATCTGTCGAGGACCAGTTTATCGACCAAACTCCCGAGGATTGGAATTGGAAGTCGGGCGATGAAACGGTTCCGCTTATTTTGCCCACTGATTTTCTCAACTTATACAATTTTAATTTTGCGCCAAGCAGAGGCCTTCCGGTCCTCTCTCAGAAAACCACCAAGCTAGCCCGGTTTTCGATTTCCATAAGTGGGGAAAAAGGTCAAGATACCTTCGTAGGTAGAATTGCAGGCTATTCGAGTAGGATAAACTCTATTTTGGTTCCCATGTCTTTTATGGAATTTGCAAATGAAAAGTTTACTGCAAATACACCTCAAAAGACAGGCAAGATTATCGTTTCCATCAAAGACGATAAACTAGCTACGCTGTACAAGTTAATTAAGGAGCTGGATTGGGAGACCAATGAAGACAAACTGCGCTCTGGCAAATTCGCCGCTATTTTGGAGTTACTAATTTCACTGATGGTACTAGTAGGCCTCGTGATAGTGGTCGTTTCCTTTTCTGCTACCATTCTGTATGTCATCCTTGCCATTAATAAATCACGGTATGAAATCGATACGCTAATGCTTATTGGCGTACCTAGGACCTTTATTGTGCGTTGGTACATGGTCAACCTTGGCGCCATCAATGCCCTTATCGGCTTGAGCACCTGGCTATCCTTGACCTACCTTAAAAGTTTGATGGATGGATTTGCCGCAGGCTATAGCTACGAACTTTACGATGGATTACATCTCTCCACCTACCTTACCATCGCAGCAACCTTACTTGTCCTTTGGATAGTACAATATTTTAGGATTCGAAAACTAGATAAGTAGTGCTGTGATCTGTCTACAGAAAGATATTGGAAATGCCGGTTTAAACAAGAATAGCGAAGGTATTTTCGAATTGTCTAGAGGAAGTTGATTAGGCTTTATTGATACTTAATGACCATTTTAATTCAATCGCCATGAAAACAGTAACACTTCTTTTTGTTCTTTCTGTACTCCTTCCAGCGTATGGATTTTCGCAATCTGTTAAGATTGGAAATCAAGTTTGGATGACCAAAAATTTAGATGTCAGTACTTTTCGCAATGGCGATCCTATCCCGGAGGCCAAGACAGAAGAGGAATGGCGTTTGGCAGGTGAAAATGGGGAGCCCGCTTGGTGCTATTACGACAACGATCCCGAAAATGGGGAGAAGTATGGCAAGTTGTACAACTGGTATGCGGTTAATGACCCCAGAGGTTTGGCACCTGTTGGTTATCACGTGCCAAGCGATTCAGAATGGAAACAACTAATTAAAAATTTGGCCGAAAACATTGAATTCCTTGACACAGTTGAGGAAAGAATTAGACAGCTGATGGATAAAGCGAAGGAAATAGGTTTTTCAGCGCTTCCAAGTGGTGCCCGTAGCAACGATGGTCCTTTTGGCCTTCTTGGCAGTAGTGGGTACTGGTGGAGCTCTAAAGAATCTTCAATGGATCCTAAATGGGGTGCCTGGTTTCAAGAATTTGATTACAAGAATTTAGAAGCTGTAGAGGGAGGTAAAGACAATGGCATGTCTGTCCGTTGTATCCAGGATTAACCGGTTGGATTAGTTGAGGTTATTCCAAACGTTGCTTTCGTGCCAGCCTAAGCTCGGATCCTTGTGAATAATGTGCTTACAAATTCAGCGTTGAGCTATTGATTTACAACTATCAATGTCCCAAAAAATCGAACAGTTTGAAATTAGAGTTAATAGCCAGTTTAAGAAAAAATGAGAATCAATAAAATCCACTTCAGCATGAAGAAGAACCAAATTTTAGCCTCAATCAACCAAAAAATCACTTTGATTTTATTTTTGATGACGTTATCATTTCCTGTTTTTGCACAGGAAATGGAAGATATATTGCCAGAATCCTTTTATGGAAATTGGGTAGAGCCTCTCACTGATTGTGATGGAGTCGAGGGGTACCGAATTGAAATTGTCGATTCGGAGAAAGGATTACTCCTTTCTAGCAATAGTTGGACTTCGGAGGAAGTTCAGGTTAAAAATATGGGTAGCTACTATAGGTTGGTGGTAGATGCTAATTCAGCGACGGGAATTTTTCAATTCGAAATCAAAATCAGGATGAGTGATGTAGGGAGTATATTTTTGATTGATACCTATACTGAAGAAATAGAGCTTGTTAACTGTGATTCTACCGAATTTTTTGAGTACGAAAGTGAAGAAATGGCACTTGAGGATGAAGGGCTTGAAGTTGAAGAACTTGATATGGGCAGCACGATTGATGTAGAGTTTATAGGCAATGAATTATTACCATTTTATGGAAACTGGGTGGAAGATCTTTCTGAATGTAATGGAGTTCCCCCCTTTAGTCTCAATTATTCAGAGGACGGTTTGCTTGTCTCTGGCCTTGACTGGTACTCGACTGAGGTGAAAGTAACTAGTAAGGAGGGTTACTATACCTTAACTATAAAAGGATTATCCGAGGAAGGGGAATTTGACACAGAAATTATCATTCTCTTGGATGAGGATGAAAATTTAATCGTTAGCGTAGATGGGGGAGAAACAGGAAGTAAATTGGTTAAATGTAACCCTATTAATAATGAATATGATGGTGTAGATATGGGGCCTGAAGTTTCGGACCTTCAAGAAATCGAAGATAGTGAAGTAGGAGAGAGTGTAGTTTCAGAACCCATCAATATTGATTTACTTCAAGGTAAATGGCAATCTGTTGAGGATGAAGCTAAATTAATGATTATTGAGGGTGATAAAATGATAATAATTTTATCAGGTGGAAGTGATGCTTATGTTGATGAGATGAATTTCATTGTATCAGATTCTTGTAAGAATGAAATAGCAGCTGATCTCGTTGAAAAAGTTAATGGATATATTTCAGTGTTAAGTTTGGATTTATGTCTGTCTATCAGTTCTTTGGACGCAACCGATTTACAGTTAGTTAACTGGAATGATTTTAACCTTTACAAGTATAAAAGGGTGAAATAAGTAGTTAAGTTGATTCAGCACTGGTTTGGTTACAGGATTCTTAAAGCGAAGCAACCTAGAGAGCTGATATATTTTAATACTGCCTTGCAAGAATTTGTTAAAATGAGGTAGTTAGCAATAAGCTGCCTTGAGAAGGTAAAAAAAAACACTAACCCAAAATAGCATGAAAAAAGCAGTAGTATTCTTAAGTGCAGTGTTGATGACTACCTTGATGGTATCCTCCTGTGGTGGCGGGAGTTCCAATGGTGGAGCAACCTCGAATGAAGCTTCTGGGCCTAATGAATCTTCTGCAGTAGATGAATTAACCGTTGGTTCAGATGTTTGGATGACCGACAACCTAGATGTGGATAAATTCCGCAATGGTGACCCTATTCCCGAAGCAAAATCGTTAGAGGAATGGGAAGAATTTAGTTACAAAAAACAACCTGCTTGGAGTTACTTCGAAAACGACGCCGCAAATGGTGCGAAATATGGCAAATTATACAATTGGTATGCAGTAAATGACCCCAGAGGCTTGGCGCCGGAAGGTTGGCACGTTGCTACATTGAAGGAGTGGGAAAATTTAGTTACCTCCCAAGGAGGGTTTACAGAAGAAACAGCCAAGAAATTCATGAGTACCAAGGATCTGGGACTCTCTGGATTGAAAGAAGGGAATGACTTTAATTTTAATGCCAAATTTGGAGGTGGAATAATTCCAATAGGGAGTGCTGGGTATCTAAATTTCACTTCCAATCATGAAAATGAAAAGTCAGCATATTGGTGGACATCAACAAAATCCGATGGAATCACAGCTGCCAAAGTAATTTACATCATTAGCAACTCGTACCAAGGCTTGAGTATTGATTTCAATTCGAATGATTATGGCTACGGCCTTGGACTGTCTGTCAGATGCGTTAAGGATTAAGAAAAATGATTTTGTTGGATTAAGTAAACCTAATTTTTTAGGTACTTGATATAAAAAACCACTTCCAAGCGAGGTGGTTTTTTTGTTGAGGATACTCCTCTCTGTGAACCAGCTTTTGAAAGATTATTGTTTTGCTTCAATGAATGCTCTACCAATTTTCTTTTCGATGGCGTTTAACTATTGGGTCTGCAAGGCCTGGTTATTTCTGCAGGACAGGATTTAAATTAGTTGTCTTTTTTAATTTAAATCAAGAAACCACCTTCCCATCCTCCATCTCAATCGTGCGGTCGGTGGCTTTGGCAAATTCCTAGTCGTGGGTGACAATCAATAGGGTCTTTTCTAACTCTTGGATTCTAAGGCTAGGAGGGACGCCCTTTTCGAACTTTTTTTCCAAATGGTAGTTTTGTAGGTATGAAAACTCTTATTTGGATTGCTGGCAGCGTACTTCTTTTGGGTGGCGTGGTTTCTTTTTTCTCATTTCGGTTTAAAGGCATCGAGACGCCTAACTATAAAGTAATCAAAACCATTGGGGAAGTGGAAATCAGGGAGTATCCCCAGATGATTCTGGCGCAGACCAAGTTGGGTGGTAGTAAATTTGATTCCAATGGAAACAGGGGCTTCAGTACCGTGGCAGGCTATATTTTTGGGGGAAACCAGCAGCAACAGAAGATTGCCATGACTTCGCCTGTGATCATGAACATGTCAGAAACGGAGGCATCCATGTCTTTTGTGATGCCTAGCCAGTACCAACTATCAGAACTTCCAACCCCCAATTCCACTGCAGTTTCGCTGGTCAGTCAAGATTCCATGAAGCTGGCAGTCTTGCGGTTTGGAGGATTCAGTTCCGACGAAAAAATTGCAAAGCATGCTCAAATTCTAACCCAGATCCTCGAAAAAAACAACATCCGCACCAAAGGGTCTCTTTTGTACATGGGTTACAATGCCCCTTGGGATGTAATCAACCGTAGGAATGAAGTAGCTTTTCAGATTGATTGATTGGTAGGCTAACTCTATTTTTTATACTTTTTTTTGTTCGTAGTAAAGAGTTTAAGTACATCCAGTACCCTCCAACTTCTATCGTTCCCAATTTGATTGAGGGTAGATGCCCTATTTTTATTTACATAGTATTAGTGTTTAACTTTTATAAATGGAATAGTTACAGGGGGAGTCATCCGATTCAGCGTAGATCAAGCATTTGAGAATTGTAAATGGCCAACTAGGCAATGAAATGGGCTGCCCTGCGGATTGGGGTTTATCAGATTTAGCTACCATGCATTATATTAAAAGTACTTCTTCAGAAATGGAAGTAGGAGTGTTGCCAATAATATGAAATTGATGTAAATTGAATGGGTAATAAATAAAAAAATGAAAAAGGTAGTCACAATTTTTTCAATCGTTCTTTTGATAGGTATTGTTTCCTGCGGTGGAACGTCAACCGAGAAGCTAGCATTCATTTCACTTGTGAATACTACAGGCGAAGCAAACAATAATTCAACCAATTTAGCAAACGACAGCATTCCCTTGATAGTCATGGGGTCCTTCCTCAATTTGAGTGAAGATATTAGCCTGGACAGTTTAAAAATCAAATTGGAAAACGGATCAATTTCCTGTACAAAAGACATTGCTAAATCACTCCAGGAAAAGTTAAAATTGCGCACAGAACCAAAATCAATTCAGCTGGGAGAGTTCAATTTCAAAAGCAGAAAAGATTTGGTGATCACAACATTAGATTCGGTAAATCAACAATTTTTAGCAAAAAAAGTAAACTCAATTAATTTTTTTAAAGAGCCAAAAAAATACCCTCTATGGTTGAAATACGATTCAGATTTCGATTACCAAAAAGATATAACAACCTACACACATACTGGCGTTACGGCCATCACACGTAGCACAGGAACTGTTCTAAATGCGAAAGGAATTGATTTTTACCTAGCGAATATTTTACCTTTTTTTAAAAATCGTGAGTTGGTGCACATTAGCAACGAGGTGAGTAACCAAGATGCCTGTGTCTATGAAACCATGAAAATGAAATTTGCGACGAAAACTGAGCATTTTGAAATACTCAATCGACTGAAAGCCAATATTGTTGAGTTGACCGGCAATCATAATTTAGATATGGGGCAGCAACCGTATTTGAATTCGTTGAAATGGTACAAAGACCACAATATGAAGTACTTTGGTGGTGGCGCATCACCTGCGGAAGCCAACAAGCCGCTCATCATTGAGTTGAAAGATAAGCGAAAAATTGCCTGGATTGGATTCAATGAACTTTGCCCGCTTGGTGAGTGCGCAGATAAAAAAATGGGGGCTAATCGCTATGTGGAAGCAAAAGCAAAAAAACTAATCGACTCCCTGCGAAACGAAGTGAAAGTAGATTTCATTTTGGCTTGTGTGCAATACGGTGAAGTGGACTCCTACTCGCCTACTTCGAATCAGAAAAAGATCAGTCAAAAACTAATTGATTTTGGCGCTGATGTAATCCTTGGTTCACAAGCGCATCAAGCACAGGAAATTGCTTTGTACAAAGGAAAAGTAATTTTCTATGGTCTTGGGAATTTTATGTTTGATCAAATTCACCGCCTTGGTGTTCGACAAGCTTTCTTCCTAGAAGGATATTTCTACAAAGGAAAAATCATTCAATTCCAACCAGTGTATACCTTTATGAACAAGGATCGCCAACCGACACTGGCAAAGGATTCAGACAAACTGGAAATTCAAAAAGCAATTTTGAAGGAAGCTAATTTTTCGAACTGAATAACCAATAGAGACACTAGAGGCCAAGAGAAGATTCATTGAACATAGGGGCCATTCGATAAGAGTGCATTGACTTCTCCTGTGATTATGAACAGGTCACTTGGAGGAATCCATCTCTTTTGTGATGCCATCCAATTCCACTTGTCAGTGCTTCCTATTTGATATGGGTTAGAATGCCCCTTGGGATATGATCAATCGACGAAATGAGGTGGCTTTTCAGATTGATTGATTTTTAGGTTTACTCTATTTTTAAGGTTCTTTTAGCTCTTACTAAAGAGTTCAATTACATCCATTACCCTCCAACTTGTATCGTTCCCCAGTCTGATTTATAGTGGATGACCTATTCTATTCCCACAAGTGTTATCGTTTAATTAAAACAAATATTGGGCATAACTTACCGTAATAAAGAATTTTGTTTATCTCATTTACCCCATTGAATTAAGGGGAATTGGGTGTGAAAAAAAATCAAGAAATTTTTATGATAAACATTTAGTAAACCAATTCACCTTCATTAAATTGTGTAAAAAAAAATGATCAAAATATGGAAACAGTTTATCGTGAATTAACTGATGGGAGAACAATAAAAATTGTTTCTCAAAACAATGTTACCATTGGTTCTGATGTTTTCTTTGATGAAAACACAGCTCCAGATGGGGATTATATCTATAAATCCCTAACACATAGGTTAATTGTTAAAAATGGAAAGATTGTAGAAAGATTTAATGGTCAAAATGGGGAATGGACTAATCCAGATAATGGAAAAGTGTTTTCATTTGGTGAACCAAATATTCCAATTGAGAAGAAGGTAGCACTCACTGAGGAAAAGTTTGACAAACAAATTATTCCAGTAATCCAAATTTTGGGAATTATCGTCTCCATCGTTTTTGGACTTAGTGAGTTTTTGGATAACCCTCTCGGAGGAATTGTCAACTTGTTAATTGGAATTGGGTTTACTTATTTATTCATGTACATTTTTGAAGGTTTCTCAACAATTATAAAACTACTCCGGAAAATTTCAGACAAATAACCATCACTTTGGATTACATAAACCCACCTCTCCAAGAGGGGTGGGTTTATAGTTGAGGTTTCTTGTTAGTAGGAAAAAGTATTTTCCTCCACACCCCATCGGAGTGATCTTTTAATTGGGGTTAAATTCCCCACGCTAAGGAAAATTTAGTCTCACCTTGGAAAGAATTACCGAGAAAATCCATTTCTCTTTTTCTTTGGATAAGGATAATTCAGTTGAAAATTTGGGGGCCCATTTGGGGATTAAAAATAAAACCAACACATGAGTGTTGGTTTTAAAGCATTTAAATAGGATAATAGTCGGGGTGACAGGATTTGAACCTGCGACCACACGCCCCCCAGACGTGTACGCTACCGGGCTGCGCTACACCCCGAATCAGGAAGGCAAATTTAGAACTTTCTCCAATTTATTTTTATTGCTCATCCACAATCCCACTACTGTCTATCTAGCCCATTCATTTTCAAGGGAATAAAATAGGTTACCTGGCGAGCTTATAGATGATCAAATCAGGGTTTGACTAACTTGCGCAAACCTACCCTACGATTTTGCTGCCTAATTAGTGGAATACCAAGTTCATTCTTGGCCGTCTTCATTAACTGTAAAGATCAATTTTGACCCATAAAATTTGCTATTTTTATGCCCTCACATTTCTCTTTACATGGCGCAGATTAGAGTTTTACTTTTCTTTTTGACTGTACTTTTAAGCATGTCCTCTCTGGCGCAAGCCCCTGATCAGGTGACAGAGAAGGAGATATACCGTTCTGAAAACCTGATTATTACACCTATTTCAGTACATACGTTTCTCCACACTTCCTACCAGCAAACTAATGATTTTGGTAAGGTGCCTTGCAATGGCTTGATGGTTCAAGTTGGCAGGGAAGTAATCGTTCTCGATAGTCCCACGAACACAGAAAGTTCATCAGAGTTGATCCGGTGGGTACACGAAGTGCTTGGGAGTAAGATTGTAGCCGTAATTCCAACTCATTTCCATAGCGATTGCCTTGGCGGGCTACAAGAGTTCCATGATGCAGCAATTCCCTCCTATGCACATAGTAAAACAATTGAATTGGCAGCGTCGAACAAGGTTACAATCCCTCAACATGGATTTTTCAACTCGATTAGGTTACCTCTAGGAGAGGAAGAGGTTTTATTAACTTTTTTTGGACCCGGGCATACCGAAGATAATGTGGTTGCCTATTTTTCAGGCGACCAGGTGCTTTTCGGTGGCTGTTTGATAAAAGAAGTGGATGCTTCAAAGGGTTTTTTAGGGGATGCTCGCATTGAGGATTGGTCAGAGACGGTTAGAAAAGTCAAAAATGCGTACCCCAACGTTAAATGGGTTGTTCCAGGTCATGGTGAAGTTGGAGGGGTAGCTTTATTGGATTATACAATCAAGCTGTTTTTGGAAAAATAAGTTGGCTTTTTTGACCACAAATCTTCTAGTTTGCCCCCGCATTCAATAGATAATAACCCACTACATTATTTAACCAAGTTCAGGAGTAAGTTGAAGTGCAGCCTTAATTGCAGGTTGTAAAAATCAAAAAAAAATGCCTTCGAATTTGAACTTGGCCAAAAGGGTATTAATCGTATCTTTGCGCAATTATTTACAGAATCAAACACTGAATCCAACTAGATTATGGAACAAGCGCTGATTTATTTGGTCCCTGCGCTGGGACTAGTAGGCCTACTCATCATGGCAGTGAAGTCTGCCTGGGTAAACAAGCAGCCTACTGGAGATGCAAACATGGTGGAACTCTCTGGCTATATTGCCGATGGTGCCATGGCATTTTTGAAAGCCGAGTGGAAAGTACTTTCCTACTTTGCTGTTATTGCAGCCATCGTTTTGGCTTGGTCAGGTACCCTAGTACCTACCTCCAGCCCCGTGATTGCTGTATCCTTTTTGATTGGCGCATTCCTTTCTGCCCTAGCCGGCTATATCGGAATGAAAATTGCCACTAAGGCCAACGTAAGAACTACCCAAGCGGCACGTACTAGCTTGAAGCAAGCCCTTAAGGTATCCTTCACTGGAGGATCTGTCATGGGTCTTGGTGTTGCAGGCCTTGCGGTATTGGGCCTTGGCTCACTATTCATTGTATTTTACCAACTCTACGTCGTATCTGTAGGTGCAGGTGTCAACGGTATCGAAATGGAAAAAGCGCTTGAAGTCCTTGCAGGATTTTCTCTAGGTGCTGAATCCATCGCACTTTTTGCCCGTGTGGGCGGCGGTATCTACACCAAAGCAGCCGACGTAGGAGCTGACCTAGTAGGTAAGGTAGAAGCAGGTATCCCTGAGGATGACGTGCGTAACCCAGCTACTATTGCGGACAACGTGGGTGACAACGTAGGTGACGTAGCCGGTATGGGCGCCGATTTGTTCGGTTCTTATGTGGCAACAATCCTTGCTACCATGGTATTGGGTCGTGAGATTGTATCTGTCGATAACTTTGGCGGTATCGCCCCAATCCTATTGCCAATGGTATTGGCAGGTTTAGGTATCATTTTCTCCATCATGGGAATGGCCTTCGTTACGATCAAGGACGATAAGGGTGACGTGCAGAAAGCACTCAACATGGGCAACTGGTCTTCTATCGTGTTTACCGGAATCGCTTCTTTCTTTATCGTGAAGTACATGCTTCCTGAGACGCTTACTATCCGTGGATATGCGTTTACCAACATGGACGTGTTTTATGCCATCATCCTTGGTCTCGTAGTAGGTACGTTGATGTCGATCATCACCGAATACTACACGGCCATGGGCAAGCGCCCAGTGATGTCTATCATCAAGCAGTCTGCTACTGGACACGCAACCAACATCATCGGTGGTCTAGCAGTAGGCATGGAGTCTACTGTACTTCCTATCCTTGTTTTGGCAGGTGGTATCTATGGAGCGTATGAGTTTGCAGGTTTGTATGGCGTAGCAATCGCTGCTGCCGGCATGATGGCCACTACTGCGATGCAGTTGGCAATTGATGCCTTCGGACCTATTGCGGACAACGCAGGCGGTATTGCCGAGATGAGCCAGCTTCCTGAGGAAGTTCGTGGCCGTACCGACATCTTGGATGCGGTAGGTAACACCACTGCAGCTACTGGTAAGGGTTTTGCCATCGCTTCTGCAGCCTTAACTTCACTTGCCTTGTTTGCGGCCTTTGTGGGTATCGCAGGCATTGATGCGATTGACATTTATAAAGCTGACGTACTCGCAGGTTTGTTTGTGGGCGGCATGATTCCATTTATTTTCTCCTCCCTAGCCATTGCTGCGGTAGGTAGAGCGGCCATGGACATGGTTAACGAGGTTAGAAGACAGTTTAGAGAGATCCCAGGCATCATGGAGTACAAGGCCAAGCCTGAGTACGAAAAGTGTGTGGAAATCTCTACCAAAGCATCTATCCGTGAGATGATTGCTCCAGGAGCCATTGCCTTGCTTTCTCCAATTTTGGTAGGCTTTGCCTTCGGTCCAGAAGTATTGGGCGGTATGCTTGCAGGTGTTACTGTTTCTGGTGTATTGATGGGTATGTTCCAATCCAACGCCGGTGGCGCTTGGGACAACGCGAAGAAATCTTTCGAAAAAGGAGTAGAAATCAATGGCGAGATCTACTACAAAAAATCTGAGCCACACAAAGCTTCCGTAACGGGAGATACCGTAGGTGATCCATTCAAAGATACTTCCGGTCCTTCCATGAACATTTTGATCAAGTTGATGTCTATCGTGGCACTTGTGATTGCTCCTCACATCTCTGAGAAGCCGCATGGCGCTGCTGAAGCAAGCATCATCAATAAGGAAGTGAAAAAAGAAGTGACCATGGTCAATGGTAAGGAAGTTATAACCGAGACGGTTACCATTACCAAGCAATAAATAAGTCAACCAATCATTTTAAAAAGACTCTCCTGAAAAGGAGAGTCTTTTTTTTAATCCCCCCGCAATCCTGCGGGGCAGGCTCCTAACCCCCTTTCAAGGGGGAATCACATCCCTGCATCCATTAAGCATGAATTAGGGAGCAAAATTTTTGAGTATAAAGTATTTGTTTGGAGCTCAGTTGAGGCGACTCCCCCTTACAAGGGGGTAGGGGGGATTGGTTGAAAAGACCAAGATTTTCCATTAACTTATAATTGTCTTCTTTCTACTTTTTAATCTGCTTCCATGCATTTCATCCCCTACAATAGAACCCTCAGGGAATTCTCAAGAGACCTCCGAAGTCATTCCACGCTATCAGAAGTTTTGCTTTGGCAAAAACTTAGAGCCAGTCAATTCCGGGGATACGCTTTCAATAGGCAAAAGCCGCTCGGGAATTACATAGTTGATTTTTATTGTAGAAAAACCAATCTAGTCATTGAAGTTGATGGGGGCTCCCATGACTACGAAGAGGCTGTAGTTGAAGATGGAAAGCGTCAACAAATACTAGAGGAATTGGGAGTTTCCTTTCTTAGATTTTCAGACTGGGAAGTAAAGAATGCGATGTCCTTTGTTCTTGGCGAGATAGGCTATTTTTTGGATGATTTTGAGGAGAGGAATGGATTGGAACAGACTGGGTTTGTTTAATAAAATAATCCCTCCGCAATCCTGCGGGGCAGGCTCCTAACCCCCTTTCAAGGGGGAATTACATTCAGGAGCTCCTTGAAAATGAATTAAGGAATAAAATTTTTGAGGTCAAGGTATCAGTTTGGGGATCAGGTAGGGCAACTCCCCCTTCTTAAGGGGGTAGAGTTTATCCCGCAGAATTGCGGGAGGGGATTTTTATAAGATGAAATCCCCCTAACCCCCTTGTCAAGGGGGAATCACATCAATGCTTTTCCCAATAAATAATTAAGGATTTAATGTTTGGTTTTATAAAGTCTATCTGAAGTCCAGGTTAGGCAACTCCCCCTTATAAGGGGGGTGGGGGGATTTTAAAAAGATAAAGCAGAATTCCCATTCCCTGCGTAACTTCACCCCATGCGTTGGTCGATTGATTTTCCCATTCCTGCTTCTCCTTTTCCCATCAGCCATACCTCCAAGGTGGTTAGCCTGGGTTCCTGCTTTGCGCAAACCATCGGCAAAAAGATGCAGGAGGCTAAGTTTGATGTTCTTGTCAATCCATTCGGGACGCTTTTTCATCCGCTCAACTTAGCCGATCTGCTAAATCAAGCCCTAAAGCAAACGCCCATGGACCCAGCAGGGGTGGTGGAGCGTGAAGGACTATTTGTCCATTACGCAGCCCATTCTGACCTGATAGGAGGGACTAAGGAGGAGCTTGAAGAGCTGTATGCCCGGCAACTACTTTGCCTGCATCAATCCTTAAAAAAGGCTACCCACCTGGTACTCACCCTGGGCACAGCCTGGATCTACCAGCACAAGGAGTTTGGACGAGTAGCCAACTGCCACAAACAACCAGCAGCGCTTTTTGAAAAGAAGGTTTCCTCCCTTGATGAGCTAGTACCTGAATTAGAATCGGTGTTGAAAAAATTGCTTCAGCAAAATCCAAATCTGAAAATCATCCTCACGCTCAGCCCTGTCCGTCATACCAAAGATGGAATTTCTGAAAATCAGTTGAGTAAAAGCCTCCTACGCGTACTTTGTGCGCAATTGGAGCAACAAATAGATGCCGTCACTTACTTCCCTGCCTACGAAATCATGGTAGATGAACTTCGCGATTACCGCTTTTACAAATCAGACCTGGTACATCCCTCAGAAGAAGCGGAGAACTACATCTGGGAAAAGTGGCAGCAGGCTATGTTTGCGCAAGAAACGCAACAAAAAGTAGCCGAAATTCAAAAAATACAGCTCGACCTGGCACACCGCGCCTTCAATCCTGATTCCGAATCTCACCGGAAGTTTCTCCATAATTTGCTAGGCAAACTCGAACGAATGCAGGGAGAAGTTGATTTTTCTGAAGAAATCCAAGACGTAACATCCAGACTTCAGCGCTAGGCGCTCTGGGTACAACCTAAATTTTCCATGTCCCCTAATCGACTCCTCCATTCCCAAAGTCCCTACCTGCTCCAGCATGCCCACAACCCTGTGGACTGGTATCCCTGGGGCCCGGAGGCACTCGCCAAGGCAATCCAGGAAAATAAGCCTATCCTAGTGTCCATCGGCTACTCGGCCTGCCACTGGTGTCACGTGATGGAGAGGGAAAGTTTTGAGGATGAAGCGACAGCCGAGCTGATGAATGCCCACTACATCTGCATCAAAATTGACCGTGAGGAGCGACCCGACCTGGACAATATCTACATGGATGCCGTCCAAGCCATGGGCCTCCAAGGCGGTTGGCCACTCAACGTGTTTTTGATGCCCAACCAGAAGCCATTCTATGGCGGCACCTACTTTCCCAATGCCAAGTGGAAACAACTCCTCGGAAACATTGCTGACGCCTTTGTCGCCCACCCCGAGCAGCTAGCAGAAAGTGCCGAAGGTTTTGGGCGAAGCCTAAACAGGAAAGAAACTGAAAAATACGGCATCCAAGCAGGGGAGGCCGAGCTTGATGCAGACGAGCTGGTGGCGATTAGCGCCAAGCTTGCCGCGCAGTTTGATCCCGAATGGGGAGGAATGAACCGTGTACCCAAGTTCCCCATGCCGGCCATCTGGCATTTTACCTTAGACTATGCATTGGCAGCCTCTCGAAAGGATTTGCGTGAGGCAGTGTTTTTTACGCTTCGCAAAATGGGCATGGGAGGCATCTACGATCACCTTCGCGGTGGTTTTGCCCGCTACTCCGTGGATGGGGAGTGGTTTGCCCCACATTTTGAAAAAATGGGCTACGACAATGGGCAACTCATGGAGCTCTATGCTAAGGCCTATCAAGTCAGTCAAGACCCTTTTTTCTTGGAGAAAGTTGCCGAAACAAAAGACTGGCTTGTCGCCGAAATGATCCAAGAGGAGGGAGGCTTTCATGCCGCCCAGGATGCGGATAGCGAAGGGGTGGAAGGGAAGTTTTATACTTGGACCTATTCCGAACTCGAAGGGTTGCTTGGTGTAGATTTTGACTGGTTTAGTCGCCTCTATTCCCTCAAGCCCGAGGGCAATTGGGAAGAGGGGGTAAACATTCTCTTCCAAACGGAGTCTTATGCCACCATAGCGGAGTCCTTTGCCATGCCCTTGTCGGGCTTCATGGAAAAGCTCCGAGCCCACAAAGAACGACTTCTCGTTTACCGCAACCAGCGCATTTTCCCAGGCAAAGACGATAAAGTGCTTGCCGGCTGGAACGGCCTCCTCGATGCAGGCCTCATTCAAGCCTATTTTGCCACAGGCGAGGAACCCTATTTGGAGTTGGCGCTGCGCAACCTGCAGTTTGTGCGAGAAAAGCTCTTCAAAGACGGGCAACTCTACCGCAGCTACAAGAATGGGCTGGCCTACACGCCTGCCTTTTTGGAAGATTATGCGGCACTGCTCAAGGCGAGTTTGATGGCCTATACCGCGAGTGGAGACGCAACCTGGTTAGGGTTGGGGCAGCAACTGGCAGAGGTAGTCATGGATCGATTTTACGATCCAACTGACGGCTTTTTCTTTTTCAGTGACCCCAGCGCCGAAAAGTTGATTGCCAATAAAAAAGAACTCTTTGACAACGTTATTCCCTCCTCCAACTCCCTGCTGGCTAGAGGTTTTCATCGCCTAGGGCTCCTTACCTACGAGGAAAAGTATGGAAAGGTAGCATCACGCATGCTAGGGGGCATGAAGGAGCTGATAGAGAGAGAACCAGGTTTTCTCTGCAACTGGGCCAATTTTTACCTAGAGAGCCTAGTGCCCACCGCTGAGATTGCCATCGTAGGCCGAGGGGCCAAAGCCAAAGCAATGGCACTGCAGCAAGGCTATCTCCCCAATGCCGTGGTGGCCTGGTCTGAAACTCCGACAGAAAGCGTCCCACTTCTTCAGCAAAAAACACCCGATTCGGAAGGAAATGCCTTAATTTACGTCTGTGTGGATCGTCGCTGCCTGAGACCTTTGTCGGAGGTGGCGGATGCGCTCGCTCAGCTACCCCAGTTATAACTTGCGTGGATACGTTATTCTCAGACCATACTTTTTCAGATTCTTCTAGCGGAAACAATTTCGTTGACGTCATCTTGCCGGTGCCCATCCCACGGATGTTTACCTACAAGGTGCCCAAAAGCCTGCAACCGCAACTCCAGATTGGGAGCCGTGTCATCGTGCAGTTTGGAAAGAAAAAGGTGCTTACAGGCATCATAGGCAGGGTACACAACAGCCCTCCGCAAGCCTACGAGGCCAAGCCAGTATTGGATATCTTGGAGGAGCAACCCAGCGTCAATCCCCTACAAATTCGATTTTGGGTTTGGATGGCGGCCTACTACTGCTGCCATATTGGTGAAGTGATGTTTGCGGCCCTACCCTCAGGACTCAGGCTATCGTCTGAGAGTAAAATCCAGCGCCACCCAGAGTTTGATGCAGAAAGTTGCCCTTATCCTCTTGACGTGCGAGAGGAGAAAATATTGGAAGCCTTGGCCAGCAAGGACGAGCTCAGCTACGAAGATTGCGAGCAACTCCTTGGCGTGAAAGCCATTCACCCCATTCTAAAAAGTCTGGTCGCAAAGGAGGCTATCCTGATTTTTGAAAAGGTACAAGAAAAATATAGTCCTAAGATTGAGACCAGGGTTCGCCTGAACCCATCCCTGTTGCAGGCCCCAGGAGCCTTGGAAGCCCTTTTTGACCAGCTGAAAGGCAAGCCCAAGCAAGAGGCTATCCTGTTGAAGCTATTGCGCGACCTGCCTATATTTCAGCGTCCCGAACTCAACGCCAAGGGGGTGCTCAAATCAGCTCTACTAGAGGAAGGGGACTCGGAGAGCTCGCTCAAGACCTTACTAAAAAATGGAGTGCTAGAATCCTTCACCCAGATTGTGGACCGCATTCCGGAGGAAGCACCAGAAAAAATAGCTGCAGCCCTTTCTGCCCCGCAGCAAGAAGCGTATGTTCAGATTCAGACGGCTTTTGAAACCAAGCAAACAGTTCTCCTGCAAGGAGTGACGGGTTCGGGCAAAACCGAAATCTACATCAAGCTCATTCAAGAGGTGCTGGCAAGTGGCTCTCAAGTGCTGCTGCTCCTGCCCGAGATTGCACTCACCACCCAGATGGTAGGGAGACTGAAACAGGTATTTGGCTCCAGCATGGGCGTTTACCACTCCCGCTACTCAGACAACGAGCGCGTGGAGGTTTGGAACGGGGTCTTGAGTGGCCGATTTTCCTTCGTGGTAGGGGTTCGCTCCTCCGTATTCCTTCCCTTTGATAGCTTGGGCTTGGTGATTGTGGACGAGGAGCACGAACCCAGCTACAAGCAGTTTGATCCCGCCCCGCGCTACCATGCCCGAGATGCAGCTACGATGTTGGCCTATGTACACCAGGCAAAAACACTCCTCGGCTCAGCTACTCCTTCCTTTGAATCGTACTTTAACGCGAGCCAAGGCAAATACGGGCACGTTCAACTTCCTCAGCGCTATGGGGAGGCTACTTTGCCGGATTTCCATCTGGCCAACCTATCCGCAGACCGTAAGAAAAATTTGCTGAAGCTAGATACCACACGCCTGCTTCGCGAGCAGATTCAAGCGGCTTTAGAAAAGCAGGAGCAAGTGCTCATTTTTCAGAATCGGAGAGGCTATGCGCCGTTTATTCAGTGCGAGGACTGCGGCTGGACAGGCCAATGCGTGCAATGTGACGTCAGCCTCACCTACCATCAGTATGCGGAAGAGCTTCGCTGCCACTACTGTGGCTACAAAGAAAAAGTTCCTAGCACTTGTACTGC
>JBIIFN010000043.1:0-15192 GCA_044237325.1 Algoriphagus sp. | reverse complement strand
GTCAAACTGACATCATATCCATAATTCGAAGATTGATCCCAAGCACCTCCAGTTAAACTCATCGAACTCCCTACTACGATATCCCCGCCAGCAATTACCTGCAAACCATACCGTAACGACGTACTCGAATTCTGTGCATTCACACTGGTAACAAAATTTACATTCCCTACCTGGGTACCTACCCCATTCGTGGTCACTATCTTCACCGAGCCAGGTGTAAATCCATAGCCCGATCGAAGACGATTCGTAATGTCATCTACTTTAATGTTTGCATTGTCCGCAGTCGGGGTAAACGTATACAAAGTCGATGATCCACTACCCGTTACCGTCCAAGATCCACCACTAGTCGCAGTATTGGTTACCTGTACGTTGCTGTTTTGCGCAATAACAGCTGAAGAAAGGAGTACAAAAAAGAAACAGAGGTAAAAAATCCTGTTTAAAAGAGAGACTTTATTTAGACTAAAAAACACACCAAAGTCCTTCCATTTTAAAAAAGGAAGCGACCTCAAAAAGGGCAGTAAATTGATATGTGATCTAGCGAATTCCACGAATTAATAGTAATAATCAAACTGAATTCGATCGCCAGAACTTAGGGAGTTGTTCCCGTTATTTGCTGGAATGTAGGTAACCGTTGTACCCGAAACAGAATAAGCGGTATTACTAATCCGAATTCCATTAATAAACATTTTTACCTTGGAATTCGCAGAAGGAGTTTGAGTCAGGGTAAAGGAAGTTTGATTAATGGTGGCGGTAAACTCATTGGCTACTTCCCGTACAAGTCCTGAACTAACTGTTGTCCAAGTCAATGTTCCCGAACCAGAAGTGGTCAAGATTTGTCCATTTGTACCGTGGGTACTCGGATAGGTAATTGCGCCTGCTCGAATAGTTCCAGATGCAGTTATGTTTCCTACAACATCCAATTTTTCCGAAGGCGTTCCTGTTCCAATTCCCACGTTACTTCCATTATTAAAAATGTTGCTAGAGTTGACCACCCAACTACTTCCATTCCAGTAAGGAGTATTTCCTGCAGCAGAACCACTCGTCAATAGACCGCTAGCACCTTGTGCTCCATTAGCTCCTGCAGGTCCTGTGGCGCCAGCTGGACCTGTCTGACCAGTCAGACCAGTTGCCCCTTGTGCCCCTGAGGGACCTTGGGGTCCTACTAAGGAAATTCCGGAAGGCCAAGTTCCATTGGCTTTAGGACCAAAAAACGTATTGGCATTGGTATTGATGTAAAAATCACCATTTACTCCTGTGCTTGAGGTAGGATTGGAACTGCCATTGAGTACTGTTTTTCCATCTACTCCCGAAGTACCAGCTGCACCTGATGGTCCGGAAGGACCTTGTGCCCCAGCACTACCTGCAGGACCCTGTGCACCCGAGGCTCCAGCAACACCTTGGGATCCTGCAGGACCCTGGGGCCCTACTAAGGAAACACCTGTTGGCCAAGTGCCTGTGGCTTTAGGTCCAAATAAGGTATTTGAACTAGTATTGATGTAAAAATCTCCATCTACTCCTTGATTAGTCGGATTGATCGTACCATTTAAAACTGTTTTTCCATCTGTTCCAGAGACACCATTTGGACCCGTAGGACCTTGAATTCCTTGGGGACCAGCTGGACCCGTTAATCCGATCGGGCCCTGAAGTCCTGTCGCACCAGTGGCTCCATCATTTCCGGCTGGCCCCTGTAGGCCTGTGGCACCCGTCAATCCAATTGGACCCTGAGGTCCTGTAGCACCTGTACTTCCAGCAGGTCCCTGTGGGCCTGCTGGGCCTGTCAAACCAATTGCTCCTGCAGGACCTGTCGCACCCGTTGCACCATCATTTCCAGCAGGGCCTTGAGGGCCAGCCGAACCTGTGGCACCATTTGCTCCTG
Organism: Algoriphagus sp.; assembly: GCA_044237325.1. Classification (GTDB taxonomy): domain Bacteria; phylum Bacteroidota; class Bacteroidia; order Cytophagales; family Cyclobacteriaceae; genus Algoriphagus. The sequence continues at coordinate 13,316 of JBIIFN010000043.1, read as the reverse complement.
CAGTTCCTTGTGGTCCAATTGCCCCAGTAGGGCCAGTTAACCCAATCGGACCTTGAGGACCTGTAGCCCCTTGAGAAGCCAATAAAGCCCAATTCGTAGCATTTGTATCTGGACTCGCATTGGAATTACTCACAGCAACAATGCAAAACCAAGAGGCACCATTGTAACCCACTACATCATCTTTTGCATAGGTACCCGTAGCAGACCATGCTCCCTTCCAAGTCAGTCCAGCAGGACCAATAGGACCAGGAACACCCTGCGCACCCTGAGGTCCAGGTGAACCAGTAGGTCCAACGAGTCCTTGTGCACCTGCAGGTCCAGAAGGTCCTGTCGGACCAATGGGCCCTTGAATTCCCGTCGCTCCAGTCGGACCTATGGGCCCTGTAAGGCCAATTGGACCTTGAAGTCCGGTTGAACCTGTTAATCCAATTGGCCCAATTGGACCTGTAACACCAGTAGCACCTGCTGGTCCTATCGGTCCTTGGGAACCGGTCAATCCAATGGGTCCTTGAGGTCCTGTGGCTCCAGCAGGACCAGTTGGTCCAGTCAAGCCAGTTGCACCTACTGGGCCTGGAGGCCCTGAAGGTCCCTGGGGTCCAGTTAAACCAATGGGACCCACTAGCCCTTGTGGTCCTTGAGGACCAGTTAAACCCGCAGGGCCCTGCGGACCAGGAGCACCGGCAGGACCTGCTGGCCCTACAGTGGAAGAATTTCCACTAGTGGTTGCATAAAGTGCATATGGCACACTCAATAACTCTGTGCTTCCAACAATACTGTAATTGGTTCCTCCTGTAGGATCTGTTTCGGTTTTGATAAAATAGGGACCATTTGCCCAGTCAATACCCGAAAAACTACCAGAAAGAACTGTACCACTTCCAATTTCCAAGCTCACTAGACCATTGGCATTGGTCGTTTTGGTATGTCGTTCTACAAATACAGCAGTTCCATTAAGAGAACCTTTGACTACGGAAATTTTTATTCCTACCGTACTCGATGCTACGACAATATTGCTGGCGTTGCGGATAATCGCTTGGTAACTCATCTTCTGAGGTGCCTGTGCCCATGCACTAGTAGCCATCAAAAAAATTAATACAATAAGGAGTACTTTTTTCATTTTTCTTGTAGTTATCTATTCAAAAAGCCGGCTGTCTTGGCTCTTGTATCTTGTGTTTTGTTTTTAGTGTCTTGGCTCTTGAATCTTGTTTCTATTTTTTTACTTCCTCAAAAAATTAAGCATTCCTCGTCTACTCTCTCCCGTCTCCTTGATACTAATCACCCAGAAATAGGCACCAATAGGAACCTCTTTTCCTTTCCATTTTCCATCCCAGCGTTCATCAGGATTTTCTGTAGAAAAGACAAGCACGCCACCCCTGTCGTATATCTGAATGCGTACCTGTTCAAAGAACCGCAAGGCAGGAACACCCCAGGTATCGTTGGATCCATCTCCATTTGGAGTGAAGGTATTTGGAATGACCAATGAACTTGAAGGTGGACGGGTTCGAGTAAGCTCAAAGAATTTCTCCAGGGTATTGCCATCTCGATCGGTGACTTGAACTACTATGGTAAAGCTTACCCTTCCAGGCGCAGGATCTAAACTGCTCCAAAACAAGTCATGGCCTTTGATTTCAAACAATCCATTGTCATATCCTTTTCCATACAAGCGGATTTCGTGCACATCATCTATGGGATCATCCACAAGAAATGCCCCTACAGAAATAAAGAACTGGTCTCCTGTAACCGCAAAGGTGGTATTGGTTAAACTCACATCCCGCATCGGATCTTTGGGCAGTACTTGAACCCGAATCTGAGATTCTATTTTGGAAGGATTGGAGATGAAGGTGGGGAGAATTAAACTTCCGCTGAGGGTGTATAGGCCTCGTTTAAAAACATTCAGCATGGATAGATTCCAATTGACCCCTACCCGTACGAATTGTCCTTCGGTGGTTTGAATGTTTACTGTGTTAGGTAAATTAGGAATTTTAGACCAAGGAGTTTGAATAATCGCGACTTCCATAGCTCTTGAAACTTTCGCTATTTCGTAACGATGTTGTACACCTTGGGCTTTAATGCCTGAAACTTCGCTATGTGTGGTATACACCACTTGACCAATACTAAAGGCTACAGAACCGCTAGATCCAATTATATCACCTCCTGCAGTATTTGCAGATTCTTGTCCAAAGGAAAAAATAGAATTGCTTAAAATTACTAAAAAGCAAAAGAATAAATCAAATCTGCCAATACCTTTAGTAATTATAAGTTTTTCAAGAAATTTCACAATACTTGATTTAAATTATCTTTTTTAAAGATACAATTAATTTGTAATCATATTTCACCTATTCATTTTAGAAAATCATTAATTGTTCTCCTTTTAACGGAATCTGAATTTATTACAAGAATAAACTAGCATAGGCTTCTGATTTAGACATAAAATAAGGAGTTACAATCGCTGTAACTCCTTATTTTGTATGAGCCCTCCCATGCGCCGCGGCGTAGGGCACAGGCTTACCTAGTATCGATGACCCACTGATTATCCCGTAGCTAATGGATTCTACCAGAAAGGGCAAAAAGTTAGGCACAAAAAAAGGAGCTACATTTCTGTAACTCCTTTGATTCCATTGAGCCCTCCCGTAATTCTACGGGACAGGCTTACCTAGTATCGATGACCTTCTGAATATCCAGTAGCTACTGGACACTACCAGAAAAGGCATAAAAGTTAGGTACAAAAAAAGGAGCTACATTTCTGTAACTCCATTTATTCCATTGAGCCCTCCCGTAATTCTACGGGAAAGGCTTACCTAGTATCGATGACCCACTGATTATCCTGTAGCTAATGGATTCTACCAGAAAGGGCAAAAAGTTAGGCACAAAAAAAGGAGCTACATTTCTGTAACTACTTTAAATCCAATGAGACCTGCCTGCCGGCAGACAGGGTGCAAAGTCGTAGTTGGGGCAACTCCCTCCCGATATGCATCGGGACAGGCTCTCACAAGGGGCAGGTGCCTGTCCCGCAGACTTGCGGGAGGGATTATTTAGTTCTCGCAAAGACGCAGAGCCGCAAAGAAATAGTTGCCAATTCTTTGCACCTTCCCTACTTTTCAGACTCCCCGCAGAATTGCGGGAGGTATAATTTAGTTCTCGTAAAGATCCCAAGGTGCAAAGGAGTTGTGGTCCGCTCGGTTTAACTCCCGGAGGCCTTAACGGCTTAGCGACTTTGCAGCCTGCCCCGCAGAATTGCGGGGAGCCATTTTATTCTTTTTTCTCCCAAAGACGCAGAGCCTGCCTGTCGGCAGACCTACCTATCCGCCGCGGCGGACAGGCGCAAAGGAAGACAAGGCTATTAAAAACTGTCTGCTTTTGGAAAATGCAATTTTTTGCTCCAGAGTTGGGTAATATCACCAAAATACCCGCGGTGTCATCAGAAGAAAAGTGATTTTAAACTGGATAGCGAGTGGTGGATTTGTAGCGTGTTAAGTTTTTCAGAAAAAAACACCTAGCAGGCTTTCAAAAACGAAAAGATTTAGGTGTACATTTAAATTAGCACAACTATCATTTATATGTCACAAAGTCGGAGAAAATTTTTAAGCATAGCTGCTCTTACATCAGGAGCAATGTCACTTTCAGGAAACCTATTTGCAGCGAATAGTTTGACGGAGGAAGAATATGATCTTCCCTCAAGTATAAGAGACTTGAAGCCCATGGTTGATGGGATTGTTCCGATATCCGTGGAGGAAAGGAAACAAAGAATTGCAAAGGCACAAGATTTAATGTCTAAGGAAAAAATCGATGCTATTTTTCTAGAAGGAACTGCTTCTTCATTTTATTTTACCAGCATGAGGTGGGGACAAAGTGAAAGACCTTTTGGGGTGGTTATTCCTGCCTCAGGTTCCATCGCTTATGTATGTCCGAAATTTGAGGAAGAGCGTGCTATGGAACTAATCAACCCTGTTTTTGGAGATGAGATACGATGCTGGGAAGAACACGAAAGTCCTTATGCATTGATTGCGGGTATCGTAAAAGATAGAGGTGTCAAATACAAAAGGATTGGCATGGAAGAACGTGTTAGATTTTTTATCGCCGATGGCGTAAAAAAAGCGGCACCTGGCTTTGAGATTGTTGATGCCACACCTGTAACGGCAGGCTGTAGGATGTATAAGAGCAAGGCTGAAATTGCATTGATGCAAAAGTCGAGCGATATCACCATAGAAGCCTACAAGGCCGCGTTTGCAACGCTCCGACCAAATATGCCACAGGCAGAGTTTAGTGCAAATATTTCTGCAGCTTTTAGAAAACTTGGCTATAGTGGCGGGGCCATGGTTATCGTAGGAAAGTATTCTGCTATGCCACATGGCAGCATTGTTCCGCAGATCATCCGTGAAGGAGATGTGGTATTGGCTGATGGTGGAACAAGTTGTGAGGGGTATGCATCAGATATCTCCAGAACGATTGTTATGGGCAAACCAAGTCAACGTCAGATTGATGTTTGGAACCTCGAGAAAGAAGCACAGGATGCTGCATTCGCCGCAATAAAAATAGGTGCAACATGTGAGTCTGTAGATGCTGCTGCAAGGGCAGTGATTGAATCGGCTGGGTTTAGTAAGAATTACAAACTACCAGGACTACCACATAGAACAGGACATGGAATCGGCTTAGAAGGCCATGAGTGGACAAATTTTGTAAAGGGGAACATGACCAAGATTGCGCCGGGAATGTGTTTTAGCAATGAACCTACAATCGCCATTCCTGGAGAATTTGGAATTAGATTAGAAGATTGTTTGTACATAGGTGATGATGGTCCACACTATTTCTCAAAACAAAGTATTTCTATTGAACAGCCGTTTGGCTAAGGATTATTCAAATCGGATTAACCCCACACCCTATTTAGAGTGCTTTCTGGACTCCACTGTTGATTTTGTACGGATAAAAAATTCTTTTGAATACATTTTGAATTAGGAAAAAGGAATGTGGTAAGGGGTGATTTTTGTGCAAATCCTGTACAAATGAAAAAGCACTTACAAGAAAATTCTTGCATGTGCTTGGTAACCAAAAGGCCTCCCGTACTTGGGGGACTGCCTGCGGTAGGCAGGACTTGACCAGCTCATGCTAAAGTTTTTTTCACAAAAAAAGGAGTTACATCGCTGTAACTCCTTTAATTCCATTGAGCCCCTTGCCGGGATCGAACCAGCGACCTACTGATTACAAGTCAGTTGCTCTACCAGCTGAGCTAAAGAGGCAATCCTTTATGGTGCTGCAAATATAGAAGGATTGATTTATCTGTCCAAAAGCACCACAGTTATTTTTTAAGGTTCTGGCTATCTCACAGAGAATGAGTCCCTAAAAAATCAAAACTCCTTCAAAATGGTTAGCTTCTTCTTCAGTTTATCAATCTCTTCTTCTGCTTTTTGAATTTTGACGTCAAACTGCTCTCTCAACTTATCTGCAGTCTTGGAAGCAGCAAAGAAGTCGAGATTGTTTCTCCACAAGGTGATGCTATTCTCAAGGTCTGTAATCTGCTTTCTGATGCCATGCTCCTTCTTGTTCAAGGTCTTCACGGAATTCGGATCTGCTTGCAAGCGGTTGAGGTTGAGTCTAAACAAGAAGTCTTCTCGGTTCCCACCTTTCGCACCTAACTTTTCCAAGTAGCCATCTACGGCATCCTTGAACTTGGCCTGAATTTCCTTTATGTTTTTTCGAGGTACAAAGCCTAGCGCATTGAACTCAGCAACTAGGCTGCTAAGCTGCGCCTCATCAAGCGAATCTCCTGAAGCTGCCAAACTAGTAATCGTTGCAATTAGGTCTTGCTTTTTGGTTAGGTTAGCATCAAACTCACTATTCGCATCCTTGTTCGTGTTGCGGCGGTTTTCAAAAAACTTATCACAAGCCTCCTTAAATCGCTTGTACAAAGAATCTCTATTTTTTTCAGGCGTTGGACCTAATACCTTCCACTCTTGCTGCAGCTTCACCAATTGATTGGCAGTATTTTGCCAATTGGTGTTTTCCATGAGCTCCTCCGCTTGTTTGATTAGCTCCTCTGCTTTTTTAAGGTTGGTCGCACGAATCTCATCCAACTCCTTAAAGAATAAATTTTTATTATGGAAAAACTGCTTGAAGGCAGCCCAAAATGCTTTGTTTATCTCCTTTCCTGACTCTTTAGGAATAGCACCTACCTTTTCCCATGACTTTTGAATCTCTAGGATTTCCTTGGTCTTCGTATTCCAATCCTTGATACGGTCGGCTTTAAACTCTCCAAATCCTGTTAAAATAGTAATCAAGGCTTCTTTTTCGGTAAGATTTTTCTTGATAACCTCCTTTTGGCTTTCAAAAAACTCCTTCCTACGGTCATAAATTACGTCTGAAGCTCCTTTGAAACGCTGCCAAACCTTCTCTTGGTCTTCTCTAGGCACAGGTCCGAGGTGCTTAAACTCATCATGCAACTCATTTAACTGTCGGATCGCTTCTTTCAAATCAGTTTGAGAATGTAAAGCCTCTGCCTTTTCACAAAGCTCAAGCTTACTCTCAAGGTTCTTCTTGCGGTCCAATTCCTTCAGCTCAAAATAGATGCTTCGGTTATCATAAAAGCGATCCATCAATGCATTAAAGCTTGCCCACAAGTTTTTGCTCTGAGCCATAGGCACAGGACCAATGGTCTTCCAGGCGTCTTGAATAGATTTTACTGCCGCCATACTCAAGGTAGTCTCTTCCCCATCTACGAGCACGCGAAGCTTGTTAAGTAAGTCGGTTTTGGCTTGAAAATTCTTCTCCTTCTGACGCTCAGCTTCCTTCCGAAGCGAGTTGAGCTGGTAACGGAAATCGTTGAATAGCGCAGTAAATTCCTTATCTAAGTCTTGCGCACGGAAAGAGAAATCATCCTCTATTCCACCATCTGCTAAAAATTGCTGCTGCGCAGCGGCGCGTTCTTTGGTTACCAACTCGTCAAAAGCAGCTTTTACTTCATGCACTACCTTGTCCAAATTCGTAGAAACTCCTTGGCTTAGTTTTTCTTTGAGTAGGTCAAGTAATTGAACTTTGGTCAAACCTGATAAATCGATTGCTACTTGCTCCTCCTCTTCCTCTGACACTACCTCAGCCAAGTCCGCAGGAATACTAGCTACGGAAACTTCAGTACTGTCTTCTGAGTTAATCTCAGCAACTAGTTCAGGTAGCGTTTCGGCCACCTGTATCCTATTCGCTTCCATGACCTCTCCTGCTTCAGCTTCGGCTAATGGAGCGTCTTTCGTGGGATTAACTGGTTCTTCCTGTGCTTGCTCAAGGGAGTCAACTGCAATCTTTTTACCTTTTGTCCCTTTCTTAGGGGCTTTGGTCACCTTGTCCTCTTCGGACTGTTCCTTACTTTTCTTGGTCATAAAATCATTACTAATACTGCGCAATATGGTCAAAGGTAGGCATTTTGCCTAATTTAATCGAGGATCAAGGGGATAATTTGCTTGTAGCATAAAGTCACCTCCCATATTTTTCATGAGAACTTTCCATAGCTAATTTGCTGGCTTTTCGAAAAGGTGCTGCTCAAATAAGCCGTTGTATACAATCCAGCTTTTTTCTTGTAGTTCCATGTTGAGTTGTCCTGACGCCCATCCACTGTAGCCAATAAAAAAGCGAACCTGAGCCGGCAGTAAGTCTCCAACTTTCAGAAGCTGGATCAACCCTTTAAAATCTCCACCCCACCATAGTCCTGCACCCAGGGATTTGCTATCGTCCAGCAACTTTGATCCAAAATAAAGAAAATGAAGCGTATTCTGCTCTACAGGTCCTCCAACGTATACTTCACCTTCTAGAAAAGATAACTCCTCAACCAAATCTCCAGGATGGAGAATAGATGGTTTGTTGACCACCAAACCAAAACTTCCTGCCTCCTGGTGCTCGCAGAGCAAAACCACAGAGCGACCAAAATTTTCATCGTTCAAGAAAGGGTCCGAAAGCAAGAGATTGCCCGGAATTGGATTAGTAGGGAGATCGATGGACATGTCGAAAGTATTTTTAGAAAATTTACCCTTAAATTTTAAAAATGCAATGTCACCCGTAGCTTCGTGTAAGATTCTCATCCAAATTAAAAGACCATGAAACTTTCAGATCTACGCAAGGACTACAGCCTCAAATCGTTAGAAATGCACGAGGTGAGTAACGAGCCCTTGCAGCAATTCAATAAATGGATGGATGAAGCCCTTGCGGCGGAAGTGTTGGAAGCAAATGCTATGTGCCTAGCTACTGTAGGAGTAGACGGATTCCCAAATGCGAGAATCGTCCTACTTAAAGGCTTGGATGAGGGATTTGTCTTTTTCACCAACTACGAAAGTGAAAAGGGGAAAGAATTGACAGCTTATCCCAAAGCTTCACTTACCTTTTTTTGGCCCGAAATTGAACGACAAGTACGTGTTATAGGAACGGTCTCAAAGATCGCTGAACACGAGTCTGACACCTATTTTTTATCTCGCCCCTATGCCTCTCAAGTTGGCGCATGGGCTTCGCCGCAAAGTCAGGAAATTGAAAGTCGCGAACGCATAGAGCAAGAACAAAAAAATGTAGAAATGCGCTTTGATTCCAAGTCAATGCACCGACCAGCACACTGGGGAGGCTTTCGTTTAGTTCCTCATCGAGTTGAATTTTGGCAAGGAAGACCTAGTCGACTACATGACCGAATTGCCTACGAAAAGCAACCCGAAGGCAACTGGACGAAAGTGCGCTTGGCACCCTAATTAGGTAAGGTCAAAAAGATCGTTTACTCCGATAAAACGCTCCACCGTAAAGCCTTCTCCGTAGGTGCAATCAATGCGGTGTCCAAATTCTCGAGCACGAGATTCGATAAAGGGTAAAAAGTCGGGAGAAGAAATAAAACTTGCGGGTTCGGTGCTTTCTGGGTTATAAAACTGTGATTCAAAAGCTTGAATACTAGCCACCTTGGTGTCCCAATGTGAAGTTATATCCACAATAAAATCAGGTTGTATATAATTGTTTTGGATGTAATGGTACACAAACTTGGGGCGCCAAGGAGCTTGTTCTTCCCCCTCATGCCTGGTCTCAATCTTACGTAATCCAGCCATAAAACAGGCATGCGTGGCTAAAGAAGCTCCTTTACCATGGTCTGGATGTCTGTCAGACACAGCGTTGGCTAGCACAATTTCCGGCTGATACTTGCGAATGATCTCAATCAACTTCAGCTGATGGGCTTCGTCGTCTTTGAAAAACACATCGCTAAAACCCATGTTTTCGCGCGCAGAGACTCCTAAAATTTCCGCCGCCTTTGCAGCTTCTTCAAGCCTCTGTTTGGGAGTTCCACGGGTCCCCATTTCTCCCTGAGTAAAATCTACAATGCCTACCTTATGTCCCTTGGCTACTTGGGCAGCAATAGTGCCCCCACAACCGAGTTCGGCATCATCAGGATGAGCAGCAAACACAAGAATATCTAATTTCATCATGGGGTCAAGGACTTATTTGATGCGTAAACTTTGACCTATTTTTAACACGGAGCGAGTAGAAATTCCATTCAGCTTGGTGATTTGGGAAACAGATACTTTATATCTAGCTGCGATTTTACTTAAAGAATCACCACTCTTCACTTTATGGTAGGCGGTACTCCTTTTTGTCGTTGACTGGGAAGTCGAAGTTGTTGATTTAGTAGCAGCAGATGTAGGTTGAGAAGCTGTTTGACTAAAAAGCCTTTTACTAATCACGAGAACATCTGAAATAGGTTCCTTTTTTTGAAAATCAAAAACCTTTTGTGCGTCGAGCGCAAGACCTTGATACCTAACCTCGTAATGAAGATGGGGGCCAGTACTTCTACCGGTAGACCCGCCTTTCCCCAATAAATCACCCGCTTTTACTTCTTCACCTAGTTCTGCAACATGCTTTGATAAATGGCCATAAAGTGTTTCGAGTCCATTTTTATGCCGCACTAAATAATAATTTCCCCAACCGTTGGCATCAAAACCTTTAACCCGAACGATTCCATCGAAGGTGGTATTTACCGCTTCTCCTGTAGCCAATCCAAGATCTGTTCCGTAGTGCATTCTGCCCCATCTAGGGCCAAAATTTGAAGTCACAATAATTTTTTCTAGTGGCATGGCCCAACTTTGTCCAGCCTCTATATCGTAAAGCTTTAGTGAAAGATTCTCCGTAATTTGATTGGCTTCAAAATTATAAATATCTACCCTGTGGTTATCCCAGCTTGAAAAATACTCAAAGGCAGTGATCCAAATACTGTCTATTTGAATTTGGTCCGAGATTTTAACTAATTTATTTGTTGGCGCCCAATTAATATCAAAAGCCTCCTCAGAAACAATTGACTTTACTCGAAATAGATCAAAGCTATTCTGGAAAAATAAAGAATCCGTTTGGGAGGAAAGAGATTTCAGATAACCAACCTCATCAAAAGTTCTAAGCTCAATATTTTTTCTTTCTTGAGATGTAGCTGGAGCAGCCACAGTTCGCTTAATGATCTTAGGAAATACCTGACCTTCAGACTTTGAATAACATAAAGTCAAAAATAGCGCAAGAACTAGCTTAAAAATTGAACTCCTCATCAATTGTTTTTAATGGTTTTCAAGTGCCGCAAGAAAGCGTTCTGCATCCAAAGCGGCCATGCAACCCGTTCCTGCAGCAGTAACGGCTTGTCTATAAACATTATCCTGTGCATCTCCACAGGCAAAAACACCTTCCACGTTAGTTTTCGTAGTACCAGGTATGGTTTGAATATACCCGGAAGCATCTAGGGTGATGTAATCTTTGAAAATATCCGTGTTGGGTTGATGACCTATAGCAACAAAGAAGCCAGAAATTGAAATCTCGGAAACTTTTTGTGTTTTTTTGTTAATTACTCGCATTCCAGTCACCTCTTCGCCACCCAAAATCTCTTCAGTTTCAGTATTCCAAAGGATCTCAATCTTAGGGTTCGACATCACCCGCTTTTGCATGATTTGGGAAGCACGCATTTCGTCTTTTCGAACGATCATATAAACTTTGGAACAGATATTCGCCAAATAAGATGCCTCCTCACAGGCGGTATCTCCAGCGCCAACGATGGCAACTTCCTGTCCACGGAAAAAGAAGCCGTCACATACCGCACAGGCAGATACGCCCCTACCATTGAGACGCGTTTCACTTTCCAAGCCAAGCCATTTGGCGGAAGCCCCAGTACTGATCAATACCGTTTCTGCCGACAGCTGCACCTGATCATCCACCCATACTTGATGAGGACGTGAAGAAAAGTCTACCTTAGTCACCATGCCATAGCGCACTTGTGTTCCAAAGCGTTCAGCTTGTTTTCTAAAGTCTTCCATCATTTCAGGCCCCATAATTCCTGCTGGATATCCCGGATAGTTCTCAACATCTGTGGTGATGGTAAGTTGTCCTCCTGGCTGTGGTCCTGTGTAAAGTACTGGGGACATACCTGCTCTTGCAGCATAGATTGCGGCGGTATATCCTGCGGGTCCAGATCCGATGATCAAAACCTTTACGTGTTCGATTTCTTGACTCATGTGTTGACCTAATTGGTAGTTGACTTGCTGTAATCGTGATTATATTTCTATTTAAACCATTCTAACAATAGAAATGGATAGAAATCAAAAAGGGGGCTCAAGCCCCCTTTAAAGTAATTATCCCAAATAAGGTTTGAGGGTCTTGCTACGGGACGTATGCCTCAATCTCCTAATTGCTTTTTCTTTTATTTGCCTTACTCGTTCACGAGTCAGGTTAAACTTTTCGCCGATTTCTTCTAACGTCATGGCATGCTCGCCATTCAATCCAAAGTAGAGCGTGATTACATCAGCCTCACGAGAGGTCAAGGTGGAAAGTGCACGTTGTACTTCTTTTCTCAAAGAATCAGTCATCAAGCCATCGTCTGGCTTTTCATCTCCGTCATTTTCCAAAACATCCAATAGGCTATTTTCTTCTCCTTGAACAAATGGAGCATCCATAGACACGTGGCGACCAGAGATTTTCATCGTATCTACTACTTCAGAAGCAGACACTTCCAATACCTCAGCTAACTCTTCAGGAGATGGCTCGCGCTCAAACTTCTGTTCCAACTCGCTGAATGTCTTCGAAATCTTGTTCAATGAACCTACCCGGTTGAGTGGGAGACGAACAATACGTGACTGCTCTGCCAAAGCTTGAAGAATAGACTGTCTAATCCACCAAACGGCGTAAGAAATAAACTTAAAGCCTCTAGTTTCATCAAAACGTTGTGCCGCTTTGATCAAACCTAAGTTGCCTTCGTTGATCAAATCGCCAAGGGAAAGCCCTTGATTTTGATATTGTTTGGCTACAGAAACCACAAAGCGAAGGTTGGCTTTGGTCAATTTCTCCAAGGCGAGTTGATCTCCTTCTCGGATTCTTTTGGCCAATACAACCTCCTCATCGGCTGTCAACAGATCTACTTTTCCGATCTCTTGAAGATACTTATCAAGAGATTGCGATTCTCTGTTTGTGATCTGCTTGCTAATTTTTAGCTGCCTCATTCAGGGTGATTATTTGGTAAGGGGTGAATTATTTCGATAAGTTCCTTAATGCCTGCACCAATTTAGTCGTTGGTTGCTGGTTTTTCTGGTCTTGGTAGGAGCGCCTTACGGGACAACTTGAACTTACCGGTTTTCTTATCGACGTCAATCAACTTGACAGTGATTTCCTCCCCAGGCTCCAATACGCCATCCATTGTCTCCAAACGATCCCACTTGATCTCTGATATATGGAGTAAACCATCTTTACCTGGCATAAATTCCACAAACGCACCAAATGCTTGAATATTTTTTACTTTACCAGTGTACACCTCGCCTATTTCAGGCTGCGCCACAATCGCCTTTACGCGACGGATAGCTGCATCCATGTTATTCTGGTTGGCAGAGTAGATGTTGATTTTACCCTGATTTTCCACTTCTTCAATGATGACGGTAGTGTTGGTGTCTTTTTGAATTTCCTGGATTACTTTACCTCCAGGCCCAATAACGGCACCAATCAACTCCTTAGGAATCCACATCATGAAAGAACGAGGCGTATGAGGCTTCAAGTCCTGCTTAGGCTCCGCCAACGTCTTTGTGATTTCATCCAAAATATGAAGTCTTCCCGCTTTAGCTTGGTGAAGAGCTTCTTTCAATACAGCATAGTCAAGACCTTCCACTTTCAAGTCCATCTGGCAGGCCGTAATTCCTTTGGCAGTACCAGTGACTTTGAAGTCCATGTCACCAAGGTGATCTTCGTCTCCAAGGATATCGGATAGAATGGCATATTTACCTGTTTTCGCATCAGAGATCATGCCCATTGCAATGCCCGTTACTGGAGCTTTGATTTGAACACCAGCATCCATCAAGGCC
>JBIIFN010000178.1:0-4270 GCA_044237325.1 Algoriphagus sp. | reverse complement strand
ACAGCAGGATTTACCATTTTCACAACAATGGTGCAACGCGTACCTATTCCGGTAGCGCCGACATGATGGTTCGTAGCTTTGACAAGCGACTCGAGTCGCTCTTCAAAGTGGAATCACCCCTGTTGGAGAAGCAATTGATGAATATTTTGGCGTTCAACCTGAAAGACAATGCCAACTCCTACACCATGCAAGAAGATGGAACCTATCTCGCGAAGGAGCCAGCAGAAGGAGAGGCTAAGTTTAATATTCACCAGAAGTTTTTCCAGCTAAATGCTGCGGAAGTGTTGCGAGTAAAGCTTGTGCCGGATCCAATACAAGAAGTAACTTCCATTCCTTCGTCTGAATCAAATGCTGACGGATTGTAAACCCAGCAAAACAGGCCACAGGAAAAGTGCTGAAAATTCAGAATAAGATTTTTTTCTTCTGAATAGAATTTAACAAGGACTATGACTAATTGAGAAAATAAAAAAATTCAATTTTTTCTATTGAATTTTGATTTAGTGAGATTTATGTTATTTTTGATATTATTGTGGTAGTTAAATAATAGTTGGTTTAGTTTTCATATAAAGAGCAGGAGAATTTCTCCTGCTTTTTTAGTTTCTACCCTGAAGGGCAACTTTTTTTGAGGACATCTCTTTGAATTTTTGGCCACAAAAAAAAGCCCAAACTTTCGTTTGAGCTTTTTGTACAGACGGAAGGATTCGAACCCTCAACCCTCGGAGCCGAAATCCGATATTCTATCCAGTTGAACTACGTCTGCGTACTATCTTATACTTAAAGCGCAGCTTTAACGCGCTCAGCAGCTTCTTTTAGCGTAATGGCAGAGAATACTTTCAAGCCAGAATCGTCAATGATTTTTGCGCCTTCCTCAGCGTTGGTACCCTGAAGTCTCACAATGATTGGGACACGAATGTCTCCGATAGACTTGTAAGCTTCCACTACACCGTTGGCGATACGGTCGCAACGTACGATACCACCAAACACGTTGATCAAAATCGCTTTTACGTTGGGGTCCTTCAAGATAATTCTAAATCCAGCTTCAACGGTCGTAGCATTTGCCCCTCCGCCTACGTCTAGGAAGTTGGCAGGCTCACCACCTGATAGCTTAATCATGTCCATGGTAGCCATGGCTAGTCCTGCGCCATTGACCATGCAACCTACGTTGCCGTCCAACTTAACATAGTTTAGTCCAGACTCGCCAGCTTCTACTTCCAAAGGATCCTCCTCTGCCAAATCTCTCAATTCAGCCAGCTTTGGCTGACGGTAGAGGGCATTGTCGTCCACGTTTACTTTGGCATCTACTGCCAAAATCTTGTCGTCGGAGGTTTTAAGGACCGGGTTGATTTCAAATTGTGCGGAGTCGGTAGCTACGTAGGCAGTATACAGGGAAGTGATAAACTTCACCATCTCCTTGTGTGCATTGCCGCTCAAACCAAGTTTGAAGGCTACTTTTCGAGCTTGGAAGCCCTGAAGTCCTACTTTTGGATCAATCCACTCCTTGATGATTTTTTCAGGATGGTGTTCTGCAACCTCCTCGATGTCCATTCCACCTTCGGTAGAGGCCATGATGACATTAGATCCTGTGCCCCTGTCCAATAGGATGGATAGGTAATATTCTTTGGGCTCGGAAGCACCAGGATAGTATACGTCCTCGGCTACCAATACCTTATTTACTTTTTTGCCTTCAGTACCTGTCTGGATAGTCACTAGGGTACCGCCCAAGATGGCTGCCGCTTTTTCTTTAACGTCTTCTAATTTTTTGGCAAGCACCACACCTCTGGAGCCAGTCTCAATCACTTCGCCTTTACCTCTTCCCCCTGCGTGAATCTGTGCTTTGATCACGAACCAGGAAGTTCCTGTTTGCGCATTGAGCTTTACAGCTGCTTCATGTGCTTCCTCTGGAGTAGCGGCTACGATCCCTTCTTGGATACGGACTCCGTAGCTTTTGAGTACCTCTTTAGCTTGATATTCGTGAATATTCATCTGTGGAAATTTTTGCCCGAAGATAAGCCGATGGGGGGAATAAATCAAACGGGAATCGGTGATTTTTAGCAAAACAGCCTGTTAGTTCCTGGATTAGAAGGATTTGTTTTACATTTAAAAAATCAAAATTTGTTACCATGCTGATTGCCAAAGGTATTCACAAATCCTACGGAAATGTATCCGTGTTAAAGGGTGTAGACTTGGAGATTTCCACTGGAGAGATTGTTTCCATCGTGGGCTCTTCTGGAGCTGGAAAAAGTACCTTATTACACTTGCTCGGCACCCTTGATCGTCCTGACCAAGGTTCACTGCAGCTGCAGGGTACCGATTTGCTTCAGCTGAAGGGGGATGCATTGGCGGAGTTTCGCAATGCGCGCATTGGGTTTATTTTTCAGTTTCACAACCTACTGCCAGAATTTACCTCCTTGGAAAATATTTGTATTCCAGGATTCATCCAAGGAAGGAATAGCAAGGAGTTGACCGCACAGGCGATGGAGCTGGCTGAACTTTTGGGCATCAGTCACCGCCTGGAGCATAAGCCTTCCGAACTTTCGGGAGGGGAGCAGCAGCGCGTGGCTGTGGCAAGGGCGTTAATCAATCGGCCCAGCCTGGTTTTTGCCGATGAGCCGAGTGGCAACTTGGATACCCAAAATGCACGGGCACTACACGATTTGTTTTTTCAGCTACGGGATACCTATCAACTCTCATTCGTGATCGTCACCCACAACGAAGAGCTGGCCGAGATGGCCGACCGCAAGGTGGTGATGAAGGACGGACGGATCGTCGGTACTTAATTACTTTTGTAGTTGGCGCAACATGGCTGCCACGTGGGCTTTGTTTTCAAAAAATCCATCAAATACCCCTGCAATCATATGGTCACTATCCAATAGGTAGGTCACGCGGGTAGGCATTTTGATCAAAGGAATAAGTGCATCATAGGCCTTACATACCTTTCCCGATTCGTCCGATAAGAGTTCAAAAGGTAGCTTGTGCGTCTTTTTAAATCGTTCGTGGGTAGCAAGGTTGTCTCTGCTGATGCCAAATACTGGAATTTCCAAGTGGCGAAAGGCTTCAAACTGGTCTCTAAACTCACAGGCTTCGGTCGTGCATCCAGGGGTAAAATCCTTGGGATAAAAGTAGAGTATAAGTGACTTTCCGGTCAGGTCTTTGGACAAGGAAAGGCTTCCAAGGGTGGTAGCAGGAAGTGTGAAGTCGGGAGCTTTGGTGCCTAGAGCGAGTGCCATGATGGTTTTTTTTACTAAACTACTGCCTTTTGTAGAAGGTTTGGTTTAGATGCAGTTTTAATTGGCAAAAGGTAGGCAGATTCCCTTAGCTTTGTTTTCTAACCTCGCCCATTTATCTAATCAGTGAAGCTCAGTCCCGTACAGTCCATGATTTTGGCAGGCATATTTTTTGCCCTAATGAACGTATCGGTCAAGTTTATTCCCCATATCCCAGCGATTGAAATCGTCTGGTTTAGGTCTATTTTCAGTGCAGTCTTCACCGTCATCGTCCTCAGCAAAAAAGGTATCCCGTTGTTTGGTACCAACAAACTCAGTTTGGTGGGTAGGGGCGTGGTTGGCTCTATCAGTTTGATTCTGTTTTTTTACACGCTACAGCGCATTCCCCTTGCCAGTGCGGTGACCATGCAATATTTGTCGCCCATCTTCACCACAATCCTGGGCATCTTCATTTTGAAGGAGCGAGTGCGGGCAAGGCAGTTTGTCTATTTTGCCATTGCCTTTGTGGGCGTATTGCTCATCCAGGGGCTGGATCCCCGTGTAGACGCACTAAGTGTAGCGATGGGCTTGATCTCTGCTGTTGCCTCTGGGGTAGCCTACAACTTGATTCGGAAGTTGAAAGGCACCGAGCATCCCTTAGTCATCATCTTTTATTTTCCTTTGGTGACCTTACCGATTGCCTCGGTACTGCTCTATTTTGACTGGGTCACTCCGGTGGGCTGGGACTGGCTGGTGCTGCTTTGGATTGGCTTTTGCACCCAAAATGCACAGTATTTCATGACCTTGGCCTACCAGGCTGGCAACCTGTCTAGGGTATCAAGCTTGAGCTACCTCGGCGTGGTTTATGCCTTGATATTTGGCTTTTTCTTTTTCGGTGAAACCTTCCCTCTAGCATCTTATGCCGGCATGGCCTTGGTCTTGGTAGGGATTTTGTTGAATTTAAGGGTAAAATAGTTCGTAGTTTTGTCGCGTTATCACCTTTAGCTTTTTTTGATGAAAATCACCAAAGACTTGTACCAAAGTAACCTCGCCCTGTTGACAGATTT
>JBIIFN010000177.1:0-4296 GCA_044237325.1 Algoriphagus sp. | reverse complement strand
CAGTATCAATACCTCTAGACTTTCAGCAACCCCATCACAGCCATTGAAGGCGGGAAAAAAGGTGTAGCGAACCCGAGCAGGAACAGTACCTCGGTTGACAAGGGTCTGGGTTATGGGAGAAAGCGCAGTTAATGCCGATTGCCCACCTTCGCCTTGGCCCGTGGCCTGCCCAGAAAGTACATCCGCCGACCAGCGTACCTGCATTGGACTTGCCCCCCAGCTTAGGGGAAGTAGGGAGATGGAAAAAGGGGTGCCCGAACAAAGGATACTGTCCGAAAGGCTAGCCTCAATTCTGGCTTGGGGATTTACCTGTACCTCTACTGTACGAGTGGGGCTCAGGCAGCCGTTGATCAGGGCTTGAAGCTGATAAGATACCGTGGCCAGTGAATTTCCGGTATTGAAAAGGCTGTCTGAAATTTGAAATTGTATCGGTAATACATTTTCGGTATATCCGAGCACATCTCCTTCTTCGGGAGCCTGTAGCAGTCTTGCCATCCAGCGGATGGGTAAAGGACCTTCCAAATTGGCAAGCTGAACTGAGATAGCGGTACTCTCTCCCGAACAAAGGGTTGTGGCTCCTGTAAGCTCGATCTCAGGGTCTGCGGGAAAACTTACTTCCAGGATGTTGGTAGCGGAGGAAGGGGCGCTTACGCCCTCATTCACTGCTTTTACCCGATAGGTACCAGGAGGCAAGCCTGAAATTTGGGGCAACTGCTCCTTAACCAAACGGTATACCTGCCAGTTGCCAGAGTCAAGAGGATCTTGCTTGAAGACATAGAAGTCGTAGGGAGGAATTCCTCCTGTTACTTGCTGAACAGAAATGGTCCTGGTGCAAGAATCGAGTTCCCATTGTGTAATTTTTGGAGGTAGGGTAGTAAAATCAAAAAAATGGGTTGCCCTAACTTTTAAAAAATCAATCGAAAAAATTCCCACGACCAGGAGAAAAAATAGAAGTTCTCCCCGGTACATGATTGTAAAAATTGATTATCCGCAATTTTGCTAGGGGAAGAAGGGCTGTGAATCGGGCGGATAATCGACCACAGTCCACGGTCCACAGCTCACCTACTTGAACCTCAAGCCTTATTTACTCTAGTAGCCTGATATGGATAAACCTAACGTAACTATTAAGTTACAACATTTACTTGGATTAATTCGGGCTATTTAGACCAGTTTGATCTAGCGGGAAGTGCATTCAACTTTTTACGCTGTCACCTCCTAAAGTAGGGCGTATGTGAGTTGAAGTTTCTATTTTTGACCACTCGATGCACCCTACCCTCACGTATGCAGACTGGCTGGCCTCCCTATCGGCTCAACTCAACAGGTATTCCCAAGTGGAAGCAGGAAATCTTGTTTTCTGGTTGTTTGAACATCATTTGGGGTTGAGACGGGCAGACCTGCAGCAGGCCATCCCAAGCAGTACTACTACTGATGCCCTTCTTGCGGATTTCAAACGACTATTGACGGGTGAACCCATACAATACATCCTCGGCGAGGCGCCTTTTTATGGGCGTAATTTTTTAGTCACTCGGGACACGCTCATTCCGCGAAATGAAACCGAGGAGTTGGTGCATAAAATAATCAAGGAAAATCCAATGCCTGGACTGCGCGTCTTGGATTTGGGCACAGGTACCGGATGCATTCCGATTACCTTGGCCTTGGAGATGCGGGCACCGGAAGTGTATGCGCTGGACGTCTCTGTGCAGGCATTGGAAGTGGCTGGTCAAAATGCCCTAAATCTTGGAGCCAACGTGCAGTTTTTGGAAGAGGACCTGTTGGGAAGCATCCCAAATCTTGCCCTTTTTGATGTACTGGTCTCCAATCCTCCTTACGTGCCTTTGCGAGATCAGGAAGAAATGCATGCCAACGTGCTGAATTTTGAGCCGCATTTGGCGCTTTTTGTACCGGATGAGGATCCGTTGCTCTTTTACCGAGCCATCGGTAACTGGGGACAGCAGCTGCTTAAGGAGGGAGGAAAATTGTATTTGGAGATCTACGAAAACCTGGCCGAAGAATTGGTACAACTCTTGCGGTCGCTCGGATACAGCCAAGTGCAGGTACACCAAGACCTCAATGGAAAAAACCGGATGATTAGTTGTTGCTGGTCCTAAACTAACCTAAAGAAATAGAACTTATGAAATTTCAAGACCTTAGCCTTTTGCTTGTTCGTCTCCTTGCTGGAGGCATGATGCTCACCCACGGAATCCCAAAAATCAACCGCTTTTTCGGGGAGGGCCCTGTGCAGTTTGCAGATCCTTTTGGGCTAGGGCCCGAAATCAGTTTGGGGCTAGCCATCTTCGCAGAAGTTGGCTGCGCTATTCTGGTGATGATTGGATTTAAAACCCGGTGGGCTACCATCCCATTGATGATTACCATGCTCGTAGCTGCTTTTTATGCGCATGGCAGCGACCCCTTTTCCAAAAAGGAACTTTCCTTGACCTTTTTCACCCTTTTCCTATCCATTAATTCAGGTCCAGGGAAGTATTCTGTGGATCAGTGGATGGAAGAGAGGAGTAAATCCAAATGATAGCTTTGGGTGTATTTGAAATAAAGGGCTTGTTGGCTGGATAACAACATATAGTTTTCAACTAGAAAACTAACTTTTGCCATGCATCATTTTCTCACGTTTGTTGAAAAGGGATGTTGGTAGGATACTATCTTCATTAAAAATGGCCAAGTTAAAAATCATCTTATTTTCTATTTTTTAAACAAAAAAAATCCCTAAACCAGATAATAAACTTATTTTTAGGAAGTTTAGGAATGTATTCGAGGCCTTTTATCAAAATACCCACTTGATGATTGCTTGAATACAAAGACTAAGGCATGAAGTTTGCATATAAATCAAGGCGAATTTAGTTTAAGCCCATTTCGCCCCAGAAAAAAGAAAATAAAACGCTTGGCAATCATCACCCTCAACAATCCAAAGCGAATTTTTTCTTCAAATAAGTACTTACTGACCAATTAATTGCCAAGGATATTTAGAAATTCTATTCCCTGATTTGGTCAATTAATAATCCAATCTCTATGTGGAGAAATAGCAAAAAAGCAATAGTGAAATCGTTTAAAAGACCCTTTTTGGCACTATTGTTTTTTGTCGCGTTCGGTGCTTTTTCATTTTCTTTTGAAACTCTTTTCACAACCGCAGACCCAATCACCGTAGTCGTTTATAGGGCAAATTCCTGTACTGGATTAATTCAAATTGGATTAGTTCAAGGTGGGACAGGAGGGTATCAGTACCAATGGTACAAGCAGAATCCTACAAATCCAACTGTTTACACTACGCTCGTGGGGGAAACTTCTCAAAGTTTATCCGTTACAGGTTATGGGGTTCCAGGTATTTATAAAATTAGAATTACGGATTCATCAGGCGCTTTTATTGAGCCTGAGTACCCCATATCTGAACCTTTCCCATTGGAAGGTCAAACTATATTCTCTGGGTTAGTTTGTTCAGATGACCCCAACTCAGGAACACTAATACTTAGATTTACAAATGGATTATCCCCTTACACCTGGACATTAACCAAGACTCCAAGTGGGCCTACACGAACAGGTACAGTAGCAGGAATCAATCTTATTGTTAACTCGCTTACCACTGGCACATATAACCTTACCTGGACAGATGATTTTGGATGTACTGGTCAAAAAGAGATTGTCATTGGTGCTGCTCCTCCGATTACAACGCAGTTAACCAAAACCAATGTAACCTGCCCGGGTGGTTCGGATGGCACTGTAACTTTCAATTTATCTGGAGGATGGAGTACGCCCTATGCAGTTAAATTGGTAAGAGTTACTGGTTCAGGAGAAACCATAGTTCAAGATTGGACTAATCTTGGAACTGCTACTACCTATAACGCTGCCAATCTCCCTGCTGGTAATTATAGAATCTATTATTACGACAAAATAAAAAATGCGCCTATCTCGACCGCATATGGGTACAATGTCATAAACCCTCTTATTTACCCAATTTGTAATAAATTTAGTGCGTTTACCATCACGGAACCTGCCCCCTTTAACTTAAACCTGACCAATTCGGTAGCGGTCTGCCAAGGGGAAACTAATGGCTCAATTACGCTAAGTCCTACAGGTGGTACTCCTGCCTACCAAATCGATATTTATAGAGGACATTTTGATGATCCTAACGCTCCAGTTTTTGACCCAGCAGATATGACGGCTGTAGGGGCGCCTAGAACTGGGGTAGCCTCTGGACAGCAAGTTTCTGCTACTGGTCTTTCAGCAGGACTTTACTCCGTGCTA
The DNA here is from genome assembly GCA_044237325.1 of Algoriphagus sp. Taxonomy (GTDB): domain Bacteria; phylum Bacteroidota; class Bacteroidia; order Cytophagales; family Cyclobacteriaceae; genus Algoriphagus. The sequence continues at coordinate 45 of JBIIFN010000177.1, read as the reverse complement.
CTTACCGATGCCAATGGATGTAAAAACGCGAGAAATTTAACCATT
>JBIIFN010000042.1:0-15330 GCA_044237325.1 Algoriphagus sp. | reverse complement strand
GGGTGAAGTAGGAGGGAGTCAGAAGCGGAGCGAGCGGCTTGCGCTTGCGCAAAAGTTGCGGTAGGAAAAACGGTTGCCATAACAACCAGTGCTAGAAAAAGAAATGCCTTCATCAGTAATCTTGGTAAGAAACAATATGACCGCAAAGGTACCAATTATTATCTTTGAACTAAATCAACGCGCCACATGAAAAAGTATCTTTTATCGTTCTTTCCCCTATTGATCCTTGCCTTGGTAATTGGATCCAGCGACGGGCCTCCTACAGACAAGGTTCTCCTTGCCTCTCTTAAAAAAGATATCGCCTACCTCGCCGCGGATGAACTCGGTGGCAGGGCCATTGGCACAGCAGGAGAGCAGAAAGCGGCCGAGTACCTGGCGGGTGAGTTTGAGCGCTTGGGCTTGACCCCGATGGGAACAGACGGGTTTTTTCAATCCTTTACCGTTTCCAAACCGAGCAACCCCCACGAGGCGGCGGTCATTGGCAGCAGTAGCGGCATCACAGGAAGAAACGTGATTGCCTTTTTGGATAAAAAAGCCGCCAATACCATCGTGATTGGGGCCCATTTTGACCACCTAGGCATGGGTGGCGAAGGATCGCTACACCGAGGCGACTCGGCAATTCACAACGGCGCCGATGACAATGCCTCCGGCACCGCCGCCCTGTTAGCCTTGGCAAACATCTTTCAACACGAAGATTTGCAAAGCAACCTGCTCTTCATTGCCTTTTCGGGAGAAGAAAATGGCCTTTGGGGATCCAACTACTTTGTTAAAAACCCAACCATCGACCTCAAGACAGTCAACTACATGATTAACATGGACATGGTGGGCCGACTAAATGCAGAAAAATCTCTTGCCATCCATGGTGTCGGTACCAGCCCTAGTTTTTCCCCGGCGCTTGATCCGGTCAATACCGATGGACTCAAGTTGGTGCCTTCCGAATCCGGTGTTGGCCCTTCAGACCATACCTCCTTTTACCTACAAGACCTTCCTGTGTTGCACTTCTTCACGGGACAGCATGCCGACTACCACAAGCCTAGCGACGATGCCGAGAAGATCAATTACGAAGGGCTAGTCCAGGTGGTACGCTATATTTCCCGCTTGATTACGCGCCTTGACGAGACGCCCAAGTTGGCCTTCACCAAAACCAAGGACTCTAGCGACAGTCCCCGCTTTACCGTATCCATGGGCGTCGTGCCAGACTACTTATACGACGGCAAGGGCATGCGCGTAGACGGCGTCTCTGAGGGCAAGCCTGCTCAAGCGGCTGGGCTCCTCAAAGGAGACATCGTCTTACAACTGGGCGACTCAACCATCCAAGACATGATGGGCTATATGCGTGCTTTAAGTGTCTTTAAAAAGGGAGACTCCACGCTAGTGGTAGTTGAGCGTGCCGGAAAAAAGATCGAGTCCAAGGTCAAGTTCTAAGTCCTACCCACCATCCCCTGGAAGCCGTTGAACAATTAGTGTTCAACGGCTTTTTCTTTTTTGGGCCCAAACCCAGTTTTGGGACAAATCAGTGTCTCCTTCAATCTCCAAAAAACTCCGTTTAACCCACGCATCCTTCCCTGGCAAAAAAAGCATGCTTCTGCTTGTTATTCCAGCGCTTTGATTTGACATTGAGTGAATTAGCACACCTAATAACCCCTCTATGAAAACCAATAGACGTTCTTTTCTACAAAAAATAGGCTTAGGGTCTGCGGCTTTTGCTGCCGCCCCTTTAGCAGTGAGTGCAACTTCTTCAAAAGCTACCTCGGCAGCAGAACCAGAAGAACAATACCTCCACATTGGGGATGACATTGCCCTAGCGAATACCTCTTTTGGAAAAATCAGAGGCTACCAACTCAATGGGGTCTTTACCTTTCTTGGGGTACCCTATGGAGCAGACACCTCCGGAAAAAACCGCTTCATGCCTCCCCAAAAACCCAGCCCTTGGGAAGGAGTCAAAGACACCCTTTGGTGGGGAAATACTGCCCCTCAAATCATGGACAAGCGCTACGCCAATGCCCATGCTTCCTTTGCAGACCACTGGAACTACGACGATGTATCTGAAGACTGTCTGAAACTCAACCTGTGGACTGCCGGCATTGCAGATGGTAAAAAACGACCTGTATTGGTATGGTTGCACGGAGGCGGGTTTACCAACGGAAACGGAATTGAACAGGATGGCTACCACGGAGAAAATTTTGCCAAAAAAGGAGAGGCCGTATTTGTATCCATCAACCACCGTCTTGGGCCTATTGGATTCACCGATCTCTCTGGAGTGGGTGGAGAAAAGTACGCGGCTTCAGGAAATGTCAGCCAACTAGACATCATCGCATCTCTGCAGTGGGTGCGAGACAATATTGCCAACTTCGGAGGCGACCCCAACAATGTCACTGTAATGGGACAATCTGGTGGGGGAGCCAAAGTAACTTGTACGATGGCCATGCCTGCTGCCAAAGGGCTCGTGCACAAAGGAGTCGCCTTGAGCGGAAGCATGCTAAAGGCCAATGACCAAGAATACAGCAGAAAGTTGGGAAGTTATGTACTAGAAGCCGCAGGATTCGCTCCCAATGAGGTGGACAAACTTCAGGATATTCCATGGAGAACATACATCGATGTGGCCAACAAAGCCCTGGACCGCTTGCGCAAAGAAAACCCGTTGCCTGGATTTAGAGGAGGCTTTGGTCCAGTAGCAGACGGGGTAAACGTCCCAAAAGGAGAGTTCTTTGGTAGTTCCGCCGACCATACCAATGACATGCCGCTGATGATCTGCACCACTTTTCACGAGTGGGGGGCCACACGCACCAATCCAGCTTTAGAAGCTGCAGGTGAAGCAGAAATCATTGAGGCGATGAAGTCCCGGTTTGCAGACAAGGCGGCGGCAGTTTACCAAGCCTACAAAAACAATTTTCCAGGCAAAAAGCCTGCAGAAATCATGACGCTAGCTGCATCCAACCGACAGAATGCGGTGGCTTGTGGCAATGCAAAATCCAAACAAACGGCTCCTGTTTACATGGCTTGGTTTGGCTGGGAGCCCAACTTGTACAATGGTAGAATGCGGGCATTCCATTGCATTGACATTTGTTTTTGGTACGACAATACCGATCGCATGTATACCCATACAGGTGGGGGAAAACGCCCACGGCTTTTGGCGGAGAAAATGTCCGCCTCCTTGCTTGCGTTTATGAAAACTGGCAATCCAAATGGAGCCGGACTACCTTCCTGGCCTAAATTCAGTGCAGAGAAAGGAGAAACCATGGTCCTCAATGATGTGTCTGAGGTACAAAACGACCCAGATCGTGCCGCACGAGCGGCACTTCCAACTTCTTAACCGGCAAAAGGCTCCGCATTATTGTGGGGCCTTTTTTGTTTTTGTTTGACAGTAGACGAAAATCTGCAAATCTCCCATAACGAGGGTGGGCTAGGTTTGAGAATCAATTTAGTGGGCCATGAATCATTGACAGCCTTTAGTTCATGGACTTTGAACTATTCTTAAGACTACTTATAAACTAAAGGTTGGATTGCGGATAATCATAAAAATCTAACCTCGCCTCCCCCTATTCAATCATTTGGTTGTAAATTTCAGTTTCCAATCGATGTCCAAATGACCAAGTTCAACAACTATACCCTGCCCTATACCCCTGCTCCTGCCTACGCCAAGTCGGTGGCCTATTTTTCCATGGAGTTTGCCATTCATCAGCCACTAAAAAGCTATAGCGGAGGGCTGGGATTCCTTTCCGGATCACATTTGCGTAGCGCCTTTGAGCTGAAGCAAAACCTGATCGGTGTGGGCATCCTCTGGAAATACGGCTACTACGACCAGGTGCGCAATCAGGACCAAACCTTGAAGGCCGAGTGGTACGAAAAGACCTACAGCTTTTTGGAGGATACTGGCATCAAGTTTACCATGCCCGTTCACGGCCAGTCTGTCTGGGTAAAGGCCTTCTACCTAGCTCCCGAGACCTTCCAATCGGCTCCACTTTTTCTCTTGAGCACCGACCTTCCGGAAAACGACTACCTCAGCCAAACCATCACGCATCGCCTATACGACTCCGATACGGCTGCAAAAATCGCCCAGATGATGCTTCTTGGCATCGGTGGAGCGATGTTGATTGATATCTTGGGATTCAACCCTGACGTGTACCACCTCAACGAGGCACATGGCGTCAGCGCGGCGTTTTACTTGATGAAAAAATACGGGAAGAAGGAAGAGGTACAAAAGCGCCTCGTATTCACCACCCATACCCCTGAAGAGGCCGGCAACGAGAAGCACGATTTCTACCTCTGTGACAAAATGAGCTACTTCTATGGCCATAGCATCGACGAGGTAAGGGCGCTCACCGGCATGGAAGGCCAGCAGTTCAACCATAGCCTTGCCGCCCTGCGCTTTGCTCGTGCAGCCAACGGCGTGAGCAAGCTGCACGGCGAAGTAAGCCGGCAGATGTGGGGGGACTACGCCGATATACCGACGATTCTGTCCATCACCAACGCGCAAAACTGGAAGTACTGGGCAGACAAGCAGCTCTACCGATTCATGGAAGAGGGAGATAATGCGGGCTTTGACGACCGAAAGCGCTACTTAAAGAAGCGGGCGTTTGAAATCGTAGCCGATCAAACGGGCAAAATCCTTGATCCCGATGTGCTCACAATTGTTTGGGCAAGACGCTTTGCAAGCTACAAGCGCCCCGATTTGATTGCCCGAGACCTAGAAAAATTTGATGCGCTAGTCAGCAACAGCCAGCTGCCCATTCAAATCATTTGGGCAGGAAAACCCTACCCCATGGACTACGGCGCTATCTCTGTATTCAACTCCCTAGTACACCTCAGCAAGCGCTACAAAAACGTGGCTGTCTGTGTGGGCTATGAACTCAGCTTGAGTAAGCGCCTCAAGCAGGCTTCAGACCTCTGGCTAAACAATCCCCGCGTTCCGAGAGAAGCCTCTGGTACCTCCGGAATGACCGCATCTATGAATGGCTCCGTCAACCTAAGCACCGACGATGGCTGGATCTGTGAGTTTGCCCGCCATGGAGAAAATAGCTTTGTAGTGCCCCAAGCCGACTACGCACGACTGAGCATAGAAGACCAGGACGATCACGATTTGGAGCACCTCTACCGCTTGCTTACGGCCGAAATCCTTCCCCTCTACTACAGCAACAAGCGGAAGTGGCGCGACATCGTGCAGGCAGGAATGACTGACGTGCGTGCCGACTTTGAAAGCAACCGCATGGCAAGGGAATACTACGAGTTGATTTATTCTTAAAATCCTTCGCCTAAGTAAAAAACAAAAAGCCCCGTAAAATTACGGGGCTTTTGTACCAGGAGCGGGAATCGAACCCGCACGGCCAGCTGGCCACAAGATTTTAAGTCTTGCGTGTCTACCTATTCCACCATCCCGGCTTGCCCTACCCTGTGGTAGAGATGTTCTCGGAAATTACTTTCCTACCGAAACAAAAAAGCCCTTTTTCAAGGGCTTTTTGAGCGGGAGACGAGATTCGAACTCGCGACCCCGACCTTGGCAAGGTCGTGCTCTACCAGCTGAGCTACTCTCGCATTGTGGATGCAAAGGTAAACTCTCAAAATAGTATTGCAAGGTAAACGGCAAGAATTTTTTTACAGAAGTCGAAAATTATCGCCCTACGAAGCTAAAAGGCTGATTTACTCCATCTTCTTTTTCAACTCGTGGAGCTTCAACAAGGCCTCAATTGGGGAAATCGTGTTGATATCAAGCTCCTCCAAGAGTTTTTTCGCCTCGGCGAGCTTAGGATCCATTTCAAAAAGCTGAAGCTGGAAGTTGGATTTGGGAACCGACTTGAGATTTTCTTTTTTCTCCTTCACCGCCTTGTCCTTCTCCAGGTGAGACATGATCTCTGCTGCGCGCAAGACAACCGGGTTGGGCATTCCTGCCATTTGGGCCACGTGGATACCAAAGCTATGCTCGCTACCCCCTTCCTTGAGCTTTCTCATAAAGATCACCTTGTTGCCGACTTCTTTGACTGACACATTGAAGTTTTTGATCCGTGGAAAATCCGCTGCAAGCTGGTTGAGCTCGTGGTAGTGGGTTGCAAACAAGGTTTTGGCCTTGAAGGTAGGGTGGTGATGCAGGTACTCCACGATAGACCAAGCAATGGAAATGCCGTCGTAGGTAGAGGTGCCACGGCCAATCTCGTCCATGAGCACCAGACTTCGGCTAGATAGGTTGTTTAGAATGCTTGCCGTCTCTGTCATCTCCACCATAAAAGTTGACTCTCCTTTGGACAAGTTATCGGATGCACCCACACGGGTAAACACCTTATCGATGATTCCCACGCGGGCATAGGAGGCGGGTACAAAACTTCCCATTTGGGCCATGAGCACAATCAAGGCCGTCTGCCGCAGAAGCGCCGACTTTCCGGCCATGTTTGGCCCGGTAATGATCAGTATTTGCTGGCTGTCGTCGTCAAGGTAAATGTCGTTGGGAACGTAGCTTTCCCCTACAGGCAACTGCCTTTCAATGACCGGGTGACGGCCATCCTTGATTTCGAGGGTTTCGGTAGTGGAGATTTTTGGGCGGCAATAGCCGTTACTGCTTGCCACCTTGGCAAAGGAAAGCAAGACGTCTAAGGTGCCCAGCACTTTGGCGTTTTGTTGTATGGGCACCACATAGGCGGCTGCCTCAAGTACCAGCTCTTGGAAATACTTCTGTTCCAGCGCAATCATGCGCTCCTCGGCGTGGAGAATTTTTTCCTCGTACTCTTTGAGTTCTGGCGTGATGTAGCGCTCGGCATTGACGAGGGTTTGCTTACGAATCCATTCTGCAGGCACCTTGTCCTTGTGGGAGTGGGTGACTTCCAGGTAATAGCCAAAGACTTTGTTATAGGAGATTTTGAGGGAGGAAATGCCTGTCTGCTGAACTTCCCTCTGCTGTATTTGGACGAGAAAATCTTTGCCTTTGTTGGCCAGTCCCCGGTATTCGTCAAGTACCGGATCAACACCGTCCTGGATCACGCCCCCTTGGTGTAGCAATAGCGGCGCAGACTCCTGCAGTTCTTTGTTGATTTTTTCAACGAGCAGCTCACAAGGATTCAGCTGTTCGGAGAGCCTTTTGAGTGTAGGATTGGACTGCGCCCGTAGGAGTTGCTTGATAGGCAGTACGGCGGTAAGCGCCCGCTTGATTTGGTTGATTTCTCGGGGGTTGGCTCGGCCAACAACCACCTTGGATATTAGGCGCTCCAAGTCTCCTGTTTGCCGCAGGTGGCCCACCATTTCCTCGATGAGGGAAGCGTTTTGGTAAAAAAAGTCAACCACATTCAGGCGCTCTTCAATGGCGGGCTTGTCCTTTAGCGGCAGCACCATCCATTTTTTCATCATCCGCGAGCCCATCGGCGTTACCGTCTGGTCTAGGATTTGAATCAACGGCACCCCTCCTTCGTGCTGAGGATAGACCAGCTCCAGGTTGCGGATCGTAAACTTGTCCAACCAAACGTATTTCTCCTCAGGAATGCGGGATATAGACGAGATATGCTGCACTTCCCGGTGCTCCGTCTCTTCTAAATAGTACAAGATTGCTCCTGCAGCCACACTTGCATAAGGCAATTCTTCAATGCCAAAGCCCTTCAAGCTACTTGTACCAAAGTGGGTTTTTAGTTTTTCATAGGTGAAATCCACCTGAAACACCCAGTCTTCGCAATGGAAGGTGATAAAGTCGTTTTTTAACAGTTCCGAAGCTGCCTTTTTAGCCGCTTTGGAATAGATGAGTTCGGAAGGAGCAAAGCTTTGCAAAAGCTTTTCAATATAGGAAGCATTGCCTTCGGCACACATAAACTCCCCCGTAGAGACGTCCAAAAACGCAATGCCGAGCCGCTCTTTTCCAAAGTGGATGGAAGCGAGGTAATTATTCCTACGGGTATCCAGCACCTGGTCATTATAGGAGAGCCCTGGGGTTACCAGCTCCGTAACACCCCGTTTTACGATCCCTTTGACCGTTTTGGGGTCTTCGAGCTGGTCACAGATAGCCACTCGGTTACCTGCGCGCACCAGCTTCGGGAGGTAGGTGTCTAGGGAGTGGTGAGGAAAACCCGCCAGCTCGATATGTGAGGCGGCACCATTGGCTCGCCTAGTCAACACAATATCCAAGACCTTGCTGGCCACGACCGCATCTTCACCAAAAGTCTCGTAAAAATCCCCAACACGGAAGAGCAGCAGCGCACCAGGATGCCTCGCCTTGATCGCATTGTATTGCTTCATCAATGGGGTTTCCTGGCCGTCTTTGGATTTGCTCATGCGTAACTTAGAATTGTCGTACTTTGGAATCGGAAAATAGACCTGAAAATAGCCGATTACCAAAGGAAATAAAAGAGATGAAGAAATTAAGCATGGAAGAGCTAGAGCGGCTGTCCGTTCAAGAGTATAAAGAAACCAAAAAATCTCCCCTCATCCTGGTGCTAGACAATGTGCGCAGCCTAAACAATGTGGGTTCGGCATTCCGTACCGCAGATGCCTTTCGCATTGAAAAAATCTACCTCTGCGGCATTACGGGCACCCCTCCACACCGAGACATTCAAAAAACTGCCCTTGGCGCTACCGAGTCGGTGGATTGGGAATACTGCAGTACTACAGTAGAAGCCCTTACCAAACTGAAAGCCGCCGGCGTGATCTGCTGCGCCTTGGAACAGGTGGAAAACTCGACTCCTTTGCAGCAATTTCAACCCCAGAAAGGAACTACCTATGCGTTGGTTTTTGGCAACGAGGTTTTTGGCGTAGAAGAGGAGGTGCTCCATGCCTGTGATGAGGTCCTTGAAATTCCTCAACTCGGCACAAAGCACTCCCTCAATATTTCCGTCACCTTAGGTATCACGGTATGGGATATGATGGTGAAGCTGGAATTAGTATCAAGTCGGTAGACAAGATTTGTACGAAGTACGAAGTACAAGGTACCAAGATTCCTTAGCAGCAAAATTCAGCTACTAATGCAAATCCCTACATTGTACTTGGTACCTGGTACTTTCCTGCCTGCGGCAGACAGGGTACTTAATTAAAACGGATACTTCCCTTCAGCAATCATATAATCAGCAACCTGTCTTCTGAGCTCTTTGGTATTGATGAAGTCGGGCTTGGTAAATCGCTTCAATCCCATCAACAACACTTTTTGCTCGTCTCCTTTGGTAAACGACACAATGGCCTCCTTGGCAGCAGCCTCCACCTTGTCAATCGCTTCATACAAGTAAATTCTTGACATCGCGATCTGTTGCGCACAAGCGGACTCGCCTCTTAGGCTAACCAGCTTTTCGCTACGCAACACAGCAGATTCGGCAGCGTAGATTTCAATCATCACGTCTGCCAAGTTGATCATGATCTCCTGCTCGTCTTCAATGCGGTCTTGCAAAGCCATCGCCGCTTTTCCACCAACCATCAGGAATACCTTTTTCAATTTATGAATCAGGTCTTTTTCCATTGCAAAAAGCTCGGAGGTGTCAAGGCTCTCGAAAGAAGGTACAGAAACTAGCTCTGAAGCGACTGCCATGGCCGGCTCAAACAAATTGATTTCGCCTTTCATCGCGCGCTTGAGGACCATGCCCACCATGAGCATACGGTTGATCTCGTTGGTGCCCTCGTAAATGCGAGAAATACGCGCATCGCGGTAAGCTCGTTCCATCGGTGCGTCAGCAGAGTAGCCCATGCCGCCGTAGATCTGAACTCCTTGGTCCACGATATAATCCAATACCTCAGAACCATGCACTTTTGCAATCGCACACTCAATGGCAAACTGCTCCATGGCCTTCAGCTTGGCTTCAGAATCCGACATGCCCTGAGCCGCCAAGGCGCCCATTCGGTCTTCAATGTCCTGGCCTGCACGGTAGCAAAGAGCTTCAGTAGTATAGATGCGGGTAGCCATCTCCGCCAACTTGGACTTGATCGCCCCGAAGGTGTTGATTGATACGCCAAACTGCTTTCTTTCGCCAGAATAACGGATACACTGGGACGTGACGGTACGTGCTCCTCCCAAGACACCTGCGCCCAACTTCACGCGGCCGATGTTGAGGATGTTTACAGCTATTTTAAAGCCGTTGCCACGGTCGGAAAGCATGTTTTCAGCAGGCACCTGGCAGTCGTTGAAAAACACTTGGCGGGTAGAAGAACCCTTGATGCCTAGCTTTTTCTCTTCCTCATTCATCGTGATGCCCCCGAAGGTTTTTTCCACGATGAAAGCGGTCAAATTTTTGTCGTTTTCAATCTTAGCAAATACAATAAATAGGTCAGCAAAGCCGGCATTGGAAATCCACATCTTCTGTCCTGTGATCGCATAGTGGGTACCGTCGGCAGAGAGCACGGCTTTGGTTTTCCCAGAGTTGGCATCCGAACCCGCATCTGGTTCGGTGAGGCAGTAGCAAGCGGCCCATTCACCCGTGGCTAGCTTTGGGAGGTACTTTTGCTTCTGCTCCTCGGTGCCATAGTACAAGATCGGCAAGGTGCCAATGCCTGTGTGTGCGCCGTAGGTGGTAGAAAAAGAGCCCGCACCGCCAATGATGTCGGCAATCAACATGGACGTGTTGAAGCTCATGCCTAGGCCTCCATAGACCTCCGGTACAGAAATACCAAGCAGCCCAAGTTCTCCCGCCTTCTTAAATAGTGAAGGAACCAGCTCCGGGTGCTTCATGCTGTCAATGGCTTCTACGTTGGGATTGATTTCTGTATCAATAAAGTCCTGACAGGCCTGGGCCATCATTTTTTGTTCTTCACTGAATTCCTCAGGAATAAAAATATCCTGTGCTGGGGTTTCTCTTACAAGAAACTCTCCGCCTTGGATGCTGTTGGTTTGTGTTGACATTTTATTTTGTGTTTATAAGATCGTTTGTTAAGTATCAAGTAATCAGTATCAAGTATCAAGACAGAATTTGTACGAAGTACCAAGTACCAAGATCCTTCTCGAGCAGAATTCAAGTCCTGATGCAAATCTTCACTTCTTCATTCTTCAATCAGCGTTCGATATTCGACATTAGTTTAAATATCGTATCTCGCCTGCCCGCCGCGGCGGGTACTTCGTATTTCTTACTTAAGTAACTCATATACTCCCGCTACTCCCTGTCCGCCACCAACGCAGGCAGTGACAAGTCCGTACTTCTTGTTTTGTCTACGGAGTTCATTGAAGAGCTGTATGGAAAGCTTGGCGCCGGTACATCCCAGTGGGTGACCCAATGCAACCGCTCCACCATTGACGTTGATAATGCCTGGGTTCATGTCCAAAGACTTCATCACGGCAAGCCCTTGTGCAGCAAAGGCCTCATTCAATTCAATCAGGTCCAAGTCCTGCATGCTCAAGCCCGCTTGCTTCAGCGCCTTTGGTACCGCCTCCTTAGGACCGATGCCCATGATGCGCGGATCTACCCCTGCCACGGAGTAAGACATCATCCGTGCAATAGGATCGAGTCCAAGCGACTTCATCAAACGCTCTGACATCACCACCACAAAGGCTGCTCCGTCCGAGGTCTGAGAGGAGTTACCTGCGGTCACCTGTCCACCAAGCCTAAAGGCCGGCTTCAGTGCCGCAAGGGCTTCCATGGTCGTCCCTGCTCGAGGACCCTCGTCCGTGTCGACGGTAAACTTGCGCGTTTTCTTTCTTCCCTTCTCGTCTAGGTAGGTTTCTTCTACCTCCACAGGTACGATTTCGTCTTTAAATTTGCCCGCAGCAATAGCTGCAAGGGCTTTTTCGTGGGAGCGAACGGAGAAAGCATCTGCTTCCTCACGGGTAATGCTGTAGTCCTTCGCCAGCTCCTCTGCGGTCAAGCCCATGCTGAGGTAGTAGGATGGATGCTGGGAAGCAATTTTCCAGTTGAGCGCCGTCTTGTAACCCATCATGGGCACCAATGACATGGACTCCGTTCCGCCTGCAATGATGCAATCGGCCATCCCGGCTTTGATTTTACCTACTGCTAGGGCGATTGCCTCGAGGCCAGAACCACAGTAGCGGTTCATCACAAATCCAGGAACATCCATTCCCAGGGCCATGAGCGAAATCATTCGGCCCATTTGCATGCCTTGCTCAGCTTCAGGAACAGCGTTGCCTACAATGAGGTCATCGACTAGTTTGGGTTCAAGACCAGGCGTGTTGGCCACCAAATGCTTGATGACATCTGCCGCCAAATCATCCGGGCGATAAAACCGAAATCCGCCTTTTTTGGATTTCGCTACCGCGGACCGGTATCCGTTTATAATGTATGCTTCCATGTTAATTGAATGTTTTTTTAGTAGAAGAAGAGTATCAAGTAATTAGTGCCTAAACCCAGTTAAGTCAGTGGTGCCAAGGAAGCTTTTAATCCATTGATCATTCGTTGAAGTTCTGAAAGATTCTCTTCCAGTTCTTTTACTCGTTCTGCAGTGATCAAGCCTGTTCGATGAGCAATTATCAATTGTGTTTCCAACTCAAAACTCTCTCCCAAACTAACTTCAAGGGACTGCGAAAACTGCTTTGTGGAAGTCTTCCCGCACCCTTCTGCAATATTGGAAGGAATAGAAACTCCAGCCCTTCTCATTTGTGAGACCAATCCAAACTTCTCCTCTGAAGGAAACACTTTGGTGACCGCATATATTTCCACTGCGAACTCAACCGCTTTTTGCCAAACCTTAAGTTCTTTAAAATTATGCACAGTCAGTGTGTAGAAATACTTGATACTTGATACTTGATACTTGATACTTGATACTTGATACTTTTATTAATTTCTCAACGGTTTTCCCTTGAACAAAATACTGTGGATTCGTTCCAGCGTCTTTTTCTCGCCCGTCAAACTCAAGAAAGCTTCGCGCTCCAAGTCCAATAGGTACTGTTCGGTCACCTCTGTTGGGGAAGACAAATCACCTCCAGCCATCACATTGGCTAGCTTCTTGGCGATTTTGGCATCGTGTTCTGAGATATAGCCTCCATAGATCATGCCCATCACCCCGGCTTCAAAGTAGGCCAGTGCACTCTTGCCCAACACCTTAATATTGCGCTGAGGAACAGGCTGGGTATAGCCCAAATCAGACATGGAAATTACCTTGGCCTTCGCGTCTGCCAGTTGTCGCTTGCGGTTGAGCGATATTCCGTCGCTGGCACGCAAGTAGCCTAGTCCACGCGCCTCTTCGGCTGATGTAGATACCTTGGCCGTAGCAATGTTCATGAAGTACTCCTGGAGCTGGTTGAGCTCCACGTCACCACCAATGATGCCGTTGGAGAAGCGGAGAGTCATTTCTTTAGTTCCACCACCGGCAGGAATCAAACCTACGCCTACTTCCACCAAACCCATGTAGAGTTCTGCATGTGCTTGGATATGATCGGCATGAAGCGAAAGTTCACATCCTCCGCCAAGCGCCATGTTATGCGGCGCTACGACTACGGGGACAGAAGAGAAGCGCGCACGGGTCATCGTGTTTTGAAACTGGGCGATCATCAAGTTGATTTCGTCAAACTCCTGGTCGCCGGCAAACATGAACAACATGGCCAGGTTGGCGCCTGCGGAGAAGTTGCCTCCCTCGTTGCCAATCACAAGACCTTTGTAGGATTTTTCAGCCATGCCGATTGCGGTGTTGATGCCCTCAATCACTTCGGCGCCCATGGAATTCATTTTTGAGTGAAACTCAAGACCGATCACCTCGTCTCCAAGGTCCACGACCGTAGCTCCTGCATTGCCCCAAACTTTCTTGCCTGCGGATTTCAATGTGTCAAGAATGACAAACTCCTCTAGTCCAGGGATCTCTTTGTAGGATTTGGACGGGATATCGTAATAGGTTTTTTTGCCGTTAACAATCTTGTAGAAAGACTCGTGTCCTGCAGCAAGAAGTTCGTGTACCCAAGGAGCAACTTTTTCTCCGGCGGCTTCCATTTTGGCTGCGGTTTCCTTTACGCCGAGCGCATCCCATGTTTCAAAGGGGCCGAGCTCCCAGCCAAAGCCGGCACAAACAGCCTGATCGATACGATAGAGTTCGTCTGAAATCTCCGGAATGCGGAAAGCACAGTACTTAAATAGGTCATAAAAAGAGGCACGGTAAAACTCACCTGCACGGTCTTCGAAATTGACGAGCAACTTCAAGCGCTTTTTGAGGTCTTCCACTTCTTTCGCTGCCTCGAGCGCCTTAAACTTGGGTTTTTCTACGTCTTTGTAGGTGAAGGTTTTTAGGTCTAGTTCCTGAAGTTCCTTTCTTCCGTCTGGGTGACGGGTCATTTTAAAGTAGCCTTGGCCTGTTTTGTCCCCAAACCACTTGTTGTTGTAGAGCACTTCCACAATCTTAGGCAAGATAAACTTGTCTCTGGACTCGTCGTGCGGAAGGGCTTTGTAGAGGTTGTTGGATACGTTGACCGTAGTGTCCAAACCAACCACATCCATCGTACGGAAGGTGGCGGACTTGGCTCTGCCGATGACTGGGCCGGTAAGCTTGTCTACTTCGGATACGCTAAAGCCCATTTTTTCAATCGCATGCATGCCGGAAATGATGGCATAAACACCTACACGATTGGCAATAAAGGCCGGGGTATCCTTACAAAGGACCGTTTCCTTACCTAGGTAGCGGTCTCCATAGGCCATCAAAAAGTCGATGAGCTCAGGCTTGGTCTTTGGACCAGGGATGATTTCTAGAAGCTTCAGGTAGCGCGGAGGGTTGAAAAAGTGCGTGCCCGCAAAATGCGCCTGAAAGTCTTCCGAACGACCTTCAGACATCAAGTGCATCGGAATGCCTGATGTGTTGGAGGTGATGAGTGTGCCTGGCTTTCTGTATTTTTCTACTTTTTCGAAGAGCTGCTGCTTGATATCTAGGCGCTCCACCACCACTTCAATTACCCAGTCGTAGTCTTTGATCTTCGGTAGATCGTCATCAAAATTACCCGTGGTGATGCGCGAAGCAAAGGCCTTGTCGTAGATAGAAGACGGGTTGGCTTTTAGGGTGTTCTGAAGGGCAGTGTTCACGATGCGGTTGCGAACAAGCGGAGACTCCTTCGTAAGCCCTTTCTTTTGTTCCTCCTCATTGAGTTCAAAGGGTACGATGTCCAGCAAAAGTACCTGCACGCCAATATTGGCAAAATGGCAAGCGATTCTGGATCCCATCACCCCCGAACCTAGGACGGCTACTTTTTTAATGGTTCTATTCATGGTATGGACTGTTTGGGTTGCGTTGACTTAGTGGCTTATTTTTCAGACTGGGAGGACGCGACCTCCTTGTTTTGTAGGTGATCGATTACTTTTTGGATTTTGGCGATTACGCCAAAGAAACTTTCAAGCTCGGCTTCCGAGAGCTCGGCCCGAACCTCTAGGTTAAACCTCCTCACACTTTGAACGGAGATTTCCTTTTTCTGTTTACCTTCCTCCGTCAGGAAAATCCGGACAGAGCGCTTGTCTACAGGATCTG
>JBIIFN010000176.1:0-4334 GCA_044237325.1 Algoriphagus sp. | reverse complement strand
CGTGCCCCGTAAACCAAAATTTTCGAAACCAAACCGTAGGCGTTACCCAAAGTTTTGCCGCTTCCGGTCCTCGGTTGTGGATGGTGGCTGTAGCCACAATGTCTTCTGCGTCGTTTTTGGCGTATTCGATGAAAATGTCAAAATAGCGGTCTTCGTCAAATATGCCTGTGTCGATGAGTTCGTACTCCGACTGGAGCTTGCCCGCTTTTTTGTTTTCGTCGACGAGTTTTTGATAGGGAAATTCAGCCTGAGGATACTTATACAGCATCTTCATATAACTGTGAGTGGGGGTGGAGTCTAGGTAGTAGTAGATCTCCTTCACGTCTTCTCCGTGATTACCTTGGTTGCCCGTCAATCCAAAAAATCGCTCTTTTATAAAGGGATCTTTGCCATTCCAAAAGCCCCAAGCAAGGCAGAGAAGCTGTCGGTGGTCAGAAATACCGGCGATGCCTTCTTCTCCCCAGCGGTAGGCTTTGCTTCGCGCATGTTCGTGCGTTACATTTTCCCAAGCTGCCCCATCGGGACTATAATCCTCGCGTACGGTGCCCCATTGGCGATCGGTAAGGTAAGGTCCCCACTTCTTCCAATGTTTCTTTTTCTCTTTATCCTCTTGTAATCGGTTGCGTTCCGCAGACATGTGCTGTTTTTCCTTTGGGCTAACGGTGAAATTATCACTTTCAAGCCATAATGCAGCAATAGAATTTACTTTACCCGAGAAAAAAACACCCGCAGAATTAAACTTAAATAGGGTTTAGGAAGTCAATTTTCTTCTTTTATCAAAAATCAACCGATTGAATTTACTTTCTCTGCTTCGAGATTAATAAAAATTAACTATCCTGTTTATAAAATAAAATTACCTTTGATTTATCATTTTTTGATTGTTAACCTCTAGACCAACTGCCATGAAAAATTTATCTCCATTTCCCATGAAATCCAAAGGTGTACTCGTGGGTTCCCTGATGCTGCTCGCTGCCGGAATTTATTTTGGAGGAGTACAGATTTTGTCTGAAAAGCAAGAGCTGACTGAGCCGAATCAAACAGCGCTATCCTTGTCTCAAGGTGCACCTGTAGCGTTTGTGAGTCAGGGAGATGAGTCCACGCCAAGCGATTCAGATTTGGTGGCCACGTACATTCAGTTGTATGGAAAGTACCAAGTGAAAGTTTATGCCAACCGCAAATTTTCAAGACCAACCGATCAAGAAATCGAGGCGCTACGCTTGGAGGCAGCAGCATTGGATAAACTCTATATTCAAATTTCACTTGAAGAGCGAAGAAAAATTAAAAGAGCTTCTTTCCCTTATGCCCAACTCGAGGTAGATGGTAAGATCAGCTACAAGAAATTTGAAGACCTAACTCCAGCTGAAAGAGAACTTCTCAGCTGTTAACAAGAACGAATTCAGGGCTCTCTTTCGGCGAACCTGAAGCCTGTTTCTGGACTAGTTTCCGGAAAACGGTCGGCCAACTTTCTGCCCATGCTTGGTAGCCTTTTGTATGGCTTGCGTCTGGTAAGGGTAAACTAGTGAGTAGTTCAAAATCAAAGAACTCCGCTTTTTTTCCAGCCCCGGATTGCTCTCCATCTAGGGCATTGCAGGCTTGTTCGTACTGACCCGCTACGGGAACCATTATCACCGGCTTCCCTAAGTACATCGCCTCACAAACCGATTCAAATCCCGCAGTGCAGAGTAGCCCTTTGCAGGCAGCCATGGCTGTCAAAAACTTCTGATCATTGACTTGGTGAAAACTCAAGTTGGGAAGTGGGTATTCATTTTCTGCTGCACCCTTCTTGTCCCAAAATGCCTTGATGGAGACATCTGGGTTATTTTTTGCAAAAGCCATCACCTCCTCGGCATAGCCTGGATTGACCATGTAGCTCAAGTAGAAATCTTCCTGTGAAACCGATAGTTCCTTTACTTCCTGTCGAAGCAGGGGTGGAACAACCCGAACACCATTGCGGTCTTCTTTGGGTAAAAAGGAAAGTGCCAAGCGTTCATTAGCACCTAGCGCAGTAAGTCGGGTATGTGCCCGAAAAAGAAATTTTTCCAGGGGACTGTTGGGTGCAAAAATAAAGTCAGGATGCCCTTCTAAATACTGGTGGCCAATGGCCCAAAATGCTGCTTTGGGCCTAAATAACACTTTATAAAGCCCAGCAAGCGGTTCGTAAAAATTGATAACGACCTCGGGTTGCTTTTCTTGCATCACTTCATGGATGCTTTGTAGGCTAGCCCAAAACGTGCGCAGCTGTCCCAGATTTTTACGAATTGTCTTTCCGAGCAAGATCTTTTTCTCCAATCCATCGGTTTCGAAATTTGGGCTTGCTACGGTGGTGATTGGTGCTCCGATTTTCTGGTTGAAAAAATCAGGAAGGGTTCTCCTTGGGCTTTTCCCAACCACTACAGCTACGAGGTCATGCCCTTCTGCGCGGAGCAGTGCCGCAAAGGAAAGCGCCTGGGTCAGATGACCTCTCCCTTCTCCCTGGATTAGAAATAGAAAGCGCATGACTTAAAGCTGTATGGAGCGTGAGCTGAGTTGTTCGTCTTGAACCGCGGTGAAGGCCACTCGGGGTAGGGTAAATTCGGAAGGGATGGAGGTCTCCATAGGGGTGTACTCCACCGCTGGGCTAATTTTCTTAAAGTCGATTTCGTTAAAGTAGATCAGCTCCCAGTTGCCCTCATGGTCTTCGGCTAAGGCACTCATGGTCTCCACCCAATCCCCAGAGTTGAGGTAATGGATGCCATCGATCATTCTGTTTTCTGCCTTGTGGATATGGCCACAGATGATTCCGTCGCAACCTTTTGCTTTGGCCATCTTGGCAAGCTCGGTTTCGTAATCGTCCACGTAGGATACAGCCTGTTTGACTTTCCCTTTGACAAATTGGGAAAGCGAGAAATAAGGAAGTCCCTTTTTGTAGCGGTAATAGTTGACCACCCTGTTTAGCCAAAGCAAAAAGGTATAGCCCATATCACCTAGGTAGGCGATCCATCGGAGGTTGGTGGTGATGCTATCAAATACGTCACCGTGGGTGATGAAATAGGTTTTTCCGTTACTTTCGTAGGTCATGTCTGCCAATATCTGCAGCTTCCCAATCTGAAGGGGAAGGATTTGGTCCAAAAAGTCGTCGTGGTTACCGCGTAAGTAATAGACGCGTGTGTCCTGATTTTCCATCATCTTGAGCACCCGATTAAAGAAGCGAGTGTGCTTTCTTTTCCAGCTACCAGACTTTTTTAGCTGCCAGCCGTCAATGATGTCTCCGTTGAGAATGAGGTTGTCGCAGTGAAATTGCTTCAAAAACCGGGCAATTTCTTTGGCTTTTGCTCCCTTGGTGCCCAAGTGAACGTCCGATACGATGATGGTTTTATACTGTGTCTTCACGCGTTCAATTCGTTTGCACAAGGTATAGACCAGGTATCACTACATTATTTTTGAAACGTTAACCTTTTGTGTAGAATACCGAATTTTATTTGGCTAAAATTAATTTTACGTTACCTGAAAATTAAATATCGGGATACACCTACTTGGTTTTTTAACGAATCACTGTCGTACCAAAAAAATACGTTAGCGGTGAGTTGGGATAGCTGTCATTAGTTAGTTTCGGAGCTAGATGAACCTGTCACTTCAACCAACAAGAAAAACCCTAAGCAAATGGCTTGTGTACAACCATTGCCTAGCTGTTTTCAAAGGTTTAGTTTTCTGTTACACAATTTGTTATGGGGTGGTCAACTAAGGGCTACTCGTTAATCATTTGGCGAGCCTTGATAAATGTTATAATTAACTCTTTTACCACTCGAAAAAAATGGGATAAATCTCCTCATTACGTATACTTAAAAGAATATTTTATAGTTTTGAAAAGAAAAGTTAATCGCCCGATTCGGCTTGCCTTAATTTATTTTATTTACTTTTAAAGTGGTTATTTTATTTTTCAATTCGGAGAAGAGTATTGACTATTCTCTGACACTAATTTTATGAAAAAACTTATTTGGGTCGGCGTATCGTTGAACATCATTTTCTTTATTTTTTTGACAAAAGCAATTTGGCAACCACAGCTTTCGCTTGAGTTAAAATCTCCTGAATTGACTTTTCTGCAAGAATTGGAAATGGCGCAAGCCGTAGAAAAGAAGAAGGTGGGTGTGGGAAGTAGCGATACACTACCTGATAGTGTAGCGGTAGATTCCCTTCAAAAGGAGCTTGTTTACCAAACCTATGACTTCCCCTATACAGTCAATGACTCAATTAAGAGAATCTTGTTTGTCGGGGATTCCCAGTTGGAAAACCTCAGAAAACCAGTAAGGAAGCGGTTGATGGACAATGATTATCAATTAGTAGCTTCTGTCGTTTGG
>JBIIFN010000001.1:0-47184 GCA_044237325.1 Algoriphagus sp. | reverse complement strand
CAGTCCGTTGATGATTTTCTTGTAGCCCTTTTGAGCGGCTTTCAGTGCTTCGTTGGAAAAGTCCAGCGTGGAGCGGTACTGTGCCGTCAAGATAAAATAGCGGATGGTCATCGGGCTATAGGCCTGCTCAAGTAGGGGATGTTTGCCGGTGAAGAGTTCCTGTAGCGTGATGAAATTGCCCAAGGACTTGCCCATCTTTTGGCCGTTGATGGTGATCATGTTATTGTGCATCCAGTACTTGGCTGGATCACGGTGGTTGCAGGCATTGCCCTGTGCGATTTCACATTCGTGGTGTGGGAAAAGCAGGTCCATGCCGCCGCCGTGGATGTCAAACTGGGTACCTAGGTACTTGGAACTCATGGCCGTGCATTCCAGGTGCCAACCTGGAAATCCAACACCCCAAGGGGAGTCCCACTTCATAAGGTGCTCGGCGGAGGCATTTTTCCACAAGGCAAAGTCTACAGAGTTTCGCTTTTCTCCTTGGCCTTCCAGTTCGCGGCTACCGCTGACGAGGTCGTCTAGCACTCTGCCAGAGAGTTTGCCATAAGTAAATCGCTGGTTGTAGGCCAGCACGTCAAAATAAACCGAGCCATTGACTACGTAAGCAAGCCCTTCCTTGAGGATGGCTTCTACCAAGGCGATTTGCTCGGGAATATGTCCGGTGGCACGTGGCTCGATGCTGGGTTTCCAGGTATTGAGCAGGGCCATGTCGCGGTGGTAGGTGTCCGTGTATTGTTGGGCCACTTCCATGGGTTCCAACTGCTCTAGTTTGGCTTTTTTGGCAATTTTATCTTCCCCTTCGTCGGCATCTCCAGTCAAGTGCCCTACATCGGTGATGTTGCGGACGTAGCGTACGCGGTAACCCAGGTGTGTCAGGTAGCGGTTGACCGTGTCAAAGGTGATTGCTGGCCGACCATGACCCAAATGCGCATCCCCATAGACGGTAGGTCCGCACACATACATGCCTACAAAAGGAGGGCTGATGGGAGCAAAATCTTCCTTTTGTCGCGAAAGGGTATTGTAGAGCTTGAGTTGATGTGCTTTCATAGGAAATGCGAAGGTCGAAATACGAAGGACGAAACCAACTTGAGTTTGAATTCGAACTGCAAGTTAGTGCAGTTGACGTGGAAATGAAATTAGCGCTTTCTAAGGTAAAAAATCCTAGAAAGCGCTAATGAATGGGCTTGGGCCAGTGCCTAAATCGGCAACGACTTAGTGTTTGAAGTGGCGAACACCCGTCAATACCATGCTCATGCCTTGGGCATTGCAGTAGTCAATGCTGTCCTGGTCTTTGATCGAGCCCCCAGGTTGTACCACCGCGCTAATGCCTGCTTCATGGGCGATGGCTACGCAGTCGGGGAAGGGGAAGAAGGCATCGGAAGCCATTACGGCACCTTTCAAGTTGAAGCCAAACTCATTTGCTTTGGTAATTGCCTGTCTTAGGGCATCTACACGAGAAGTTTGACCAACGCCAGAAGCAAAAAGCTGAGAGTCGTTGCTCAAGATGATGGTGTTGGATTTGGTGTGCTTACACACTTTCGCTGCGAAGACCAAGGCATCTAGTTCTTGTTCGCTAGGGGCCAGGGTAGTGGCTACGGTGAAATCTGCTTTGCCTTCAGTTGCGAGATCCTTGTCTTGTTCGATGACCCCATTCAAAAGGGTTTTGATCATTTTCGTGCCTGGAACAGCCATTTTCTGAAGCAACAGGATTCGATTCTTTTTGGTCGTCAGTACGGCCAATGCCTCAGGGCTAAATGCCGGGGCGATGAGCACTTCAAAGAAGAGGGAATTCATCTCCTCAGCTGCGGCTTGGTCTACCGGTTTGTTGGTGACCAGCACGCCTCCAAAGGCGGAGGTGGTGTCTGCGGCAAATGCTTTTTGGTAGGCTTCTTTTACGGTTGCTGCAGTGGCGCAACCGCAGGCATTGGTATGCTTAAGGATGGCAAAAGCTGTTTGATCTGGAAACTCAGCAATTAGGTTTACTGCTGCGTCCACATCGACTAGGTTATTATAAGAAAGTTCCTTGCCATGTAGCTGCTCAAATAGCTCCTCCAAATTCCCATAGAAATGAGCCGCTTGGTGTGGGTTTTCTCCGTAGCGAAGCGCCTTGGCGGTAGTTTCGGATACTTTGAGTGCAGGGATTCCTTCTTGCTGATTGAAATAGTTGAAGATATGCGTGTCGTAGTTGGAGGACACCTGGAAGGCCTGGGCGGCAAAGTAGCGTCTGTCTTCTAGGGTAGTAGCTCCGTCTTGAGCGGAAAGTCTGGCTTCCAATTCCGCGTATTGGTTTTTGGAAGCGATGATGGTGACGTCCTTGAAATTTTTGGCTGCAGCACGAATGAGAGAGATGCCGCCAATGTCAATTTTCTCGATGATATCTGCTTCCTGTGCGCCGGAGGCTACTGTTTCTTTGAAGGGATACAAATCCACAATCACTAAGTCAATGGCTGGGATCTCGTACGTAGCTGCTTGAGCCACGTCACCTTCGTGGTCTCGGCGGTGGAGGATGCCTCCAAAAACCTTCGGGTGGAGCGTTTTTACACGTCCTCCAAAAATGGAAGGGTAGCTGGTGAGTTCTTCTACTGGAATCACCTTTCCGCCTTGGGCTTCAATAAATTCTTGGGTGCCGCCAGTGGAGTAGATCCGCACGCCCTGCTGCTTCAAGAGGGCAATGATGGGTTCGAGGTTGTCTTTGTAATAGACAGAAATGAGTGCGGATTGTATTTTTTTGAGAGACATGAAAGGTGAAAATGGGATGAATTTCAGGAAGCGTCAAAGGTAGAAAAAATGTGCGGAAGGGCTTGGGGAAAAGGAGAAGAAATTTCGTAAGAAAAGGTGAGGAGGAAACCTCTACTATTTTTAAAAAGAAGTGGAAGGCAACGAACCAGTTGGCTAGAGGAATTAGGTATATGGAATTGAAAAAGCGAGGTTTGAATGAGGGATGAGTTGGTGGAAGTTACCCATCTACTAGGTATTACGTAACCACTTTTGGCAGACCCTTGTTAATTGCTGCTTTTGTTCCCTTGAAATTGCTTTGGCTTTAGATTTTGTTCCGCAAGAGTTACGAATTCAGCGATTCTTTTATCTCTTGTTTCTTGTCGTTTGGCAAGCACAAGCCACTGCAAAATATTTCGTTTGTCAGACCTACTTAAACCGAAAAAATAGGCTTTAGCAATAGGTCTTTTTTGGAGCTCTTGGTCAAGGTCGTTAGGAATTACAAGTGCTTCTGCTTCGTCCAAAATAGTCCAAGAGCCATTTTGTTTAGCGATTTCCATTATTTCAAAACCAGCCTTGGTCATTAGTCCTTCCTTTGTCAACCGCTCAATTTTTTCCTTATTTATTTTTGACCAAATGCTTTTAGGCTTTCGTTTAGTGAAAAACTGCATGTATTTTTCTTCGTCTATGGGCTTTGCCTTACTGTCAATCCATCCAAAACAAAGCGCTTCGTCAACGGCATCGTTGTAAAGTACAGTCGGTAGGTTTGATTTCTTTTTGTAGTAAATAAGCCAAACGGATTGCTTTGTGGCGTGATTGACTTGAAGCCATTCGCGCCATTCTTGTCTGCTTTTTGGGCAAAAAGTTTCGATCTCGTTTTCCATTTTTAGGTATTGCTCCCAAATTCTTGCTAAACCTAAACTACTCAATTTTTACAAAAACCACTCAAAAGCCTAATCTATGCTGATGAAGGAAAAATGACCTATTTGATAAAATATCTCGTTTTGTTCAGTTCTCCTGTACTCTCAAATAAGTTCAATTCAAGTCCTTTTTTAAGATCTCGGCTAGCCGTAGCGGTGGAGATGTCTTTGAATACGCGCATGTAATCTTTTCGGCTAAACTCTGTAAATCCTTGACCTAAAAAGTATGCTAACCTATCCGTGTCCTTTAGGATTCTTTGGGTGTAATTCAGCAATTCAGCCAATGATTCATCAATTACCCCAAGCATATACTCAATGAAAGGTGTCGATTTCCCTAGTTTATCGCTCTCAGAAAGTGATTGGTAATAGGCATTTTGAGTTTCGCTAATCAATTTTTCAAAAGGTAGGAATTCAAACACTGGAAAATCTTGGAGAAGGAATACTGTCTGCCATAATCTTCCCATTCTTCCATTCCCATCTAGAAATGGGTGAATAAATTCCATTTCATAATGGAAGACGCAACTTTTGATTAAAGTTAATTCATCGGCATCTTTCAAATAAGTAAATAAGTCTTTCATCAAATAAGGCACGTTCTGAAAGGGTGGAGCAACATGTTCGAGCTTTTCTCCTTTTGCAATACCTACTCCTTGATTCCTGTATTTCCCAACAGGATTTATGAGGCCCTTCATTAGTGCAGCGTGCGCTTTTAAAAAAGCTTTTTCGGAATGGGGTTTATAAGTTGTTAATTCATCATAGACCTGAATTGCATTTTGAACTTCCGTTACATCTTTTTTAGGCCCTAGCACTCTTTTGTTCTCAATCAGCGCGGTGATTTGTTCTGTGGTCAGTGTATTCCCCTCAATTTGCAAAGAAGACTGAATTGTTTTAATTCTATTTTGCTTTCGAAGTTGTGGAGATTGTATGCTTAGATACCTCGCATTAACCTCTCCGATTTTCTCAGAAATAGAGCTGATGAGTTTTAAAACTCTAGGAGTAATATCATAGGGAGGCTTCATTGATACTATCATTTGATAGTATCAAAGATAAGCTACTTGGTGAGATTGCCAAAAAATAAGGGGCTACCAAGCAGTTTTCAACTAGTGTGAGTGAGCACTTCATAGGGTCAGAAAAGTTTAAAAATGACAAAAACTTTTTGAGAAGTTCCCAATCCCTTTTATCTCCTTTTTTTGCAAAGTTTTTGAGTTAGTTCTTTGGGGTTTCTGGCTTGTATTCCGAATAGGTAGTAAATGTTTTTCTGTCATACATGGAGAGACCTGTTTCTCGTGTGCCTATCCATAGATTTCCAGCTTTGTCCTCTAGAATGGACCAAATATTAGTGTGGATCAGGCCATCTTCCGTGGTGAAACGTGTGAAAGAGGTGCCGTCGTAAAGGCTGAGCCCACCACCAGAATCCCCACCAAACCAAAGGTTGCCTTTTTTGTCTTCTAGTATTTCAGCAACACCGCCGACTAAGCCATCTTTCTTAGTGAAACTTGTAAACGATTTGCCATCGTAGCGGTAGACCCCTCCCCAATTGCTAAACCAAATATTTCCGTCTTTGTCTTGCAGTTGGGGCCATGCCCATTCCGTAGGTTTGGGTGTGGGTCCATCTTGAAATAAGACTTCTAGCTCCAGCCGAGTTACAGATTTCCCATCGTATCGGTACACCCCTTCATTGCCTCTCCCTCCAAACCAAATGTTGCCTGATTTGTCCTCTAAAATCTGTTCCATGTTGTAGTTTGAACTAAGGAAGCCAGCTGAGTTTGTTTCAATTTGAAAAGGACTAAAGAATTCCCCATCGTAGGTGAAGACTCCATTTATGGTTGCAAACCAAAGCACCCTATTTTTTGCTTGCATCATACTAAATACCCGCTTCGAATTGCGGTAGAGTTCATTTTCATTGCGTGGAAGATTTTTTGGTAAAGGGATTTCGATTTGGGTAATTGATTTTCCATCGTAAAGGCAAAGCCCTATATCCGTGCCGATCCAAATTTTCCCCGATGAATCTTCGAGTAGGCTAGTTACATAATTGCTGTTTAGCCCATCTTTGATTAAAAACTGCTGAAATGTTTTGCCATCGTACTTGTAAAGGCCATTTTCAGTGGTTCCAAACCAAAGGTTGCCGGCTCTGTCTTCCAGGCTACATCCAACACTTCCATAATTGGGTGCGCCAATCGTTTTTATAAGTTTTGGATGTACCATTTCTTGGGGTATATCTGTATTCCTAGTCTCGTTGCAAGCGATGCAAAAGAGAAAAATGAATAGAAAAATAAAACCCTGGAGTATGGAAAAAACTTTTGTCATGGTTGATTTGATCTTGTGGATTTGGTGCACATTTATCGATTTGGGCCTATTTTAGGTCCTTGGTCAACTTAAATTTCCCTTTACCATTGGTAGTTTAACTTTCAATAAGGTAGATGTCCCTGACCACGTAAAGGTTGCAAGAAGTGAGAAAAGGATTTCAGTTTTCTTTAATTAAACTAAACAGCCTCGTTTACTTTTTCAAATCCATGTTTTTAGGGCTAGCTGCAAAAAACGGTTTTCCTTGAAGCGCTTGAACTAGCGTGAATAGGGCCAAAATCCCATAGAGGAGAGCAACAATCACCGTGCCCTTGGTATTTTTAATCAAATAGAAGGAGAATACCGGGAGTACCTGCAAGGCATGCATGCCAATGAAATGCGATATTCGGAGATCGCCTACCGTTTTGCTCCATCCCAAAATGAAAAGATTGGAGTTGTCGTTGATGGCTCCTACGCTATGGCTCATTCGAGAACCCATGGCAAAGCCTTCAAAAGAAAAGACCACAAAAATCAGCATACTCAGTCGAATGGCCCAGAGGTAGTAGGGTGGGAGTTGCGGAAAAGATTGGGTGAAAAACTGGAATCCAACAAATGCGGTGTAAAGCGTAACCAACGTTGCAGCCAAAGCCATCATCGAAAAGAGGCTGGCATACAGGGGGGAACTGGTATTGTAGTGGGAGATTTCCCCTTTTCCGGCCATGATGGCAATGTAGATGATTTCAAATCCCAGAAGAAGGATGACCGACCAGTTAAACAAGGGCTGATTGAATCCTCCCAAGTAATGGCAATACCAAGCCATAGCCCAAGCAAAAAGGAAGGTGGAGAGGGCAAACTTGAAGGGCTTTATCCAAGCATTGACTCCGTAAACCTGTGTGGTCGTGGTTTTGGATAACACAAAAAATAGGAGGGCAAAAACAAGACAAACTACCCCATAGTAAAATAAGGTTTCGTTTCTGGACTTGAGTTCTGAGATAAAGGAGATCAAGGGGGTGGCTATTTTTAACCAAATAACTACATTTTCACTAACTCTCTGCTATTTTTCCTTGATTGAATTGATCACAAAATAAATCAGCGGAATAAAAATTAGAACCAAGGTCAAGGGTAAAAACCAAACGCCTAGTCCGGCTGCTTTTCCGGTAGCATGCTGGATCGTCATGAATTCAATCCCTCCAAAAACCAGGACCAAAACAAGTTTGAGGTAGCGCAGCATTCTTGTGGCTAGGGTATAGAGTCGCAAGGCGTTGTCTTGCGTAATGGCTGTTGGGTAATTGAAACTATGTGGGTATCGATTCAGTACGGTCAGTCCGATGAACAGGAGGGTGGCGATGACAGGCAAACCAATAATGGATGCCTTCCTCCCAAATCCATCTGCTTCTCCGGCGGCGTTAAAATGCGTAGGAATTGTCTCAGGCAAGGTGGAAAAGTGGCTGAATGTCCATCCCCAAATCGCTAGAAGCACTATCCAGCCAAGAATGTCCACTAGCTTGTCTGCATTGGTGGGGATTAGGGTTATTTTGGGTCTTTCTTCTTTCATCTTAGTTCGTATTGTCTACCACTGTTGGAATCGTATACCCACCTGTTTGTCTAGGATGGCAAATTCTTTAGCCCCCCAAGGTCTGCGGGTTACTTGGTTGAGATTGGGATGCAGCAATTCCGGATGCGTAGCGGAAACCTGTGCAAATACTGCATCGATATCTTCCGTTTCGATTCGTAGCTCTGGATAATGTTCCTGGGCCAATTGTGCATCTTGAAAGAGCATGATTCGTATTCCGTCTTTTCCCAAGACACAGTAAGGATTGGCAGTTTTTAAATCTTGGTGCTCAATCGAAAATTGGAGGCAATCCACAAAAAAATTGAGGCCGTCTTTAATATCGATGTAGAATACGCTGGGAACAATTTTTGAGAATTTCATGGGTAGGGAAGTTATTCTGTTTTCCCCTTCAAGGATGCAAAAATTGCCATGGCATGACCATGTCCCAAGTCAAATTCTTCTTTGAGCCAGTTGGTGATTTCTGTCGCTTTTGTGGTAGGGTTTAATTTTCCGTCCATTATAAATCCTTTTTCCTCCGCCAAATTTTTAAAATCGTCAGGGGTCTTGCCCGTCTTGGCTTTGATGTTGTCTAGGTAGGCTTGAAACGACATAGGGGTTCGTTTTATTAGCGTTGAATTTGTGATTGAATCGTTAAGAAACTCCTAAAATACCAAATTCTACGAATTGAAAATTGGTTGTTTCTAATTTCAGAACACCAATACTTGCTTGAGGTTTTGACTTTGAAGTAAATCCTATTTCATAAACTCGGCTTTTCCCATTATTTGAAGGCCATTGCTGAATGTACATATTTAGCTGGAAATGGCTAAAAAAAGCTTTTCAAAGAGGAGTTTAGTTTGAATTGCTAGATTTTTTGTATTCCAACGCTCGTTGTTTTATCCATAGCACCGCTTCCTCAACCGGTGTTTCATCACTAGCAGATGCGGTATTATGTCCCAAATTTAAATAGATGCGGGAATCAAAAGGTTTTCCTTCCCCCTTTAGCTGATTTAATTGTTCGATACACAGCTGTGCTGGAACTTGAATATCCTGTGCTCCATAAAGCCAAAGTCCCGGGATAGCAAGTTTGGCTAGGGAGTGTTTCGGGTCTGTAGCCGTAAATTGAAACCGGTCGGGATCGTTTTTGAGGTGTTCACGTGCCTCGGCTTCGGAATGAGTTTCCCAGTAGTTTGGGTCACCATTTGTGTGAAACTGAAACCGAAGTTGTTCGAGGCTGGTGATCGTTGGCCCGCTAAATAATACCATAAAATCTACGGAAGGACTTAGGGTAGCAGCGATCGGAATGATCCATCCTGCTTGACTGGAGCCAACCAAACCAACAGGCAGATCCATTGCTACTTCTTGCAGTTTATTCACAGCCGCGCTCGCATCTTTTGCCAATAGGCTGAGGTTAGCGGAATCCACATTATTGGTTCCTACCTCTGGACCCGCATAAGTTCCCCCAGATGCGCCTACGCCTCGCTTGTCGTAGGTGAGTACGGCAATTCCCCTGGCCGCCAAACGTTCTGCAAACCGATCCATTCGTTTTTCTTGACCTGAACCATGGACTAAGACTATGGCTGCTTGTGGGTCGGTAGGGGAAAAGAGTGTTCCAGCGAGGAGTATCCCTTCACTGTAAAAAGTGATGTCCATTCGGGTAAGGGAGTCTAAGGATTGGGCAGTTGCCCCATTGCCTACAATCAAGCATAGAAAAAATAAAGACAGGGAAACAGCTCTTTTTATTGTGTGAAGCGTTGGCATTTTGTCGTCCGTAGTCAGCCCGAATATTGATAAGTGCACTATCGTCCTACAGTAAGACATAACGGGTTCGGAATTGGTGAAGTTGGTGATTTTTACCATCCACCACTGCGGATGGATGCGGAGAACCAAACTTTGAATAACCATTAGCCGCG
This sequence comes from Algoriphagus sp., assembly GCA_044237325.1. GTDB lineage: Bacteria > Bacteroidota > Bacteroidia > Cytophagales > Cyclobacteriaceae > Algoriphagus. The sequence goes on along the minus strand of JBIIFN010000001.1, from coordinate 37,807 downwards.
GCTGATCTTCGGAGCATTGAACTGCCAGTTTTGTCAAATGGTTGTTTGTGGCTGTTTTAATTTGATAAATGGTTTATCGTTAACAAACGGACTATCAAAAATTTTCCATTCGGTTGTCTGTATTGATTCACCATCACTATTGGTCGGTGTAAATCGTACTTTATATTTTCCTTGATCCTTAAAAACGAACGCGCCGGAACACATGCCACGCCCAACATTTAGTTTGTTTTCCCATTCGGTTAGGTAGAACGTCGTTTTTTTGTTTGTTGATAGTTCTATCACTTCAGCTTTGTACCATATTTCGAGGTTATCTCGATTTGATACCTTAAAAATAGCGTTTGAGGATGGCCCACACCCGTAATGAATCACTTCAGACTTTTCATAGTCAATTTTTAAACCTGGGCTGATCAAATCAGTTGATTTTACTTCTGAAGTTTGCCAATAGACTTTTTCCCTTTGCTTAGATTCCGGATTCCATTGCTGCATTTCTAATACTTCCCTCTTAGTTTCATTGGAATAGTGGAGGAAATATTTTGTATTAGGTTTTAATTCGCGGACAGGTTTAAAAATAGCTTGAGTCAGACTCATTTGACCCTTTAAAATTTCTTGCAGGGTCAATAAAACCAATTCACCACCTTCGCTTACCAAGTAAATCTTTCTTTCTCTGAAACTTTCCACCGTTTCTTCACTCATGGAGTATCCTTGAATTATTAACAGTGAGTTTAAACTAATATTTCTCTTTTTAGGAAAAAAATCCATTCCGCTCATCGCACAATCTGCATACGAAAAGTTTACTCCGAAGATAAAAATTAGGAATAAGAGTACTTTTTTCATGGGCTATGCTTTTGGTTCTGATACAACATATGCTATTAGCAGAAGTTTTTATTTGTTTTTAAACTCTCTTAAAACAGGTAAAGCCTTATTGTTAAAGTCAAACAATGCTTGATTTTCCCATGGCGAAGCATTTGTTGCTTGATTTCCTTTCCAAGCGATTTTTTCAGCCCCCCAATAACAAAAACCTATACCTTTTTTCAAGTCTTGAGTTAATGCCTTTAAATCCTTTATAAACCTACTTTGGCCTTCAGGGTTTGCGAGATATTTCGGCAAGATTAATTGTTCTTCTAAACCGACGACATTGTTTGTCCAATCATTCCACTGAAGGGTAAAAGGATAAGCCGTTTCAGCAATAATGATCTTTTTATTTTTTGTCTCACTTAATAACCTCATAGTTGACTTGAGGTTTTCTAATGATTTCCCGTGCCAAATAGGATAATAAGACAAGCCAATTATGTCATAATCTATCGGATTTACCTTATTGAAAAACCATTCGGAACCCTCAATGCCTGCAAAATGTAAAATTATTTCACACTCCTTTGAATTATCTCTTACGGCTGAAACCCCTGTTTGAATGAGTTTTATGAAATTTTCAAAATTGTTTGAAATATGACCGTGGGGGTGTAGGATGCCGGAATTTATTTCATTTCCAATCTGGATATAATTTGGTTCTATTTCCTTAACAACCTTCTTAGTATAGTTATACACACTGTCTTTCAGTGTTACAAAATCAAGACCTTTCCAAGCGGATGGCGTTTCTTGACTTCCAGGGTCAGCCCATGTATCTGAATAATGTAGTGTCAACCAGACTTTAAACCCTTTACCTTTCAAAAATTTTGAAAACTGTTTTACTTCATTAAAACTAGAATGTTCATTAACAGGATTTACCCAAAGCTTTAATCTGATTGTATTTACACCATTTGTCTGTAGTATCGTAAAGAAGTCCTTTTGATTCCCATCAAAATCATAAAAAGAAGGATTGGAAAGGGCTATTTCAGGATAACTTGAAATATCTACTCCAGATATAAATGTAGAAGTTGTATTGTCCGGTATGTCAATATCAGTGTCTTGGCTACAGGATGCTACAAGCATTAGTGAAATCAACAGTTGAATTGCTTTTTTCATAAAATTTCTGCTAACCTGTTTTTTGACTCACTTAAATCTTTTGAAATCAGATTTTTTAGCCGAACGGCATAATGCTTTCTGTCTTTTTCCAAAAACCAGTAGTGAATTTAGCTTAAATGAGATTTCACATGGATTTACTCCGTGCCTAATTTAATTTCCAACGCCGAATTTCCAACGCCGAATGAAGAAGAAAAAGTAGCGAATCAAAGCAAACCTACTCAGATTAATGCAAAAACAGATTTAACTCCTTAAACCCTAATTTTCATTAGTTGCATGACTTGTTTTTGTTCATGAGACAGGATGTTTATGGGTTGATTTCGATGATAACCCCATTATTAACTGCCGAAAAGATCTCGTCAATTTCATCATTTGTCAGTGCAACACAGCCCTCGGACAAATCTACCCATCGGTGGAATTTGCCGATCCAGCCATATTGCTGCCCATGAATAAGGACTCCACAACAGTCGCCCCATTCACCAATAGAAATTGCTTTGTGAAATTTGCTTTGCGGCCTTTTCTTTCCTTTAAATCGGCCCTCTGGAGTCAGGTTGTCCCCTTCTCTAGTTTTCTTCCCCAAACCTTTTTTTCCTAGTGAAACGCTATAGCTAGCAAGGAGGTCTTCGTTATTAAAAAGTAAAAGTTCATGATTGGCCTTATTGATAACAATTTTGTCAGCTTTTTGTCCATTCGCTAATTTGCTTTCAGGAGAAAAGTAATAACCGATCAATCCAAAAATTGCTATTAATACTAGAGACCAAATAACTTTTTTATTCATATTAATTGAACCTATGGTTTAACTTAGTTATGGTGTTTTAAAGATATTTTTCTTGTCTTAAAACAAATGATTTAATTAAATCTAAAAAAGAAAAATGCGACTGCTGCCCATTCTTTTCTTACCCCTTTGGCATAGCCAATCGTTGAATAACTGCTGTCTTGGACAGTTCCATCATCCTTGATATAGCCTATGGTTGAATAACTGCTATTCTGAACAGTCCCATTACTTTTCACATAGCCAACAGTTGAATAGCTACTATTTTGTATTGTTCCATCGCTTTTGATGTATCCAATCGTGGAATAGCTGCTATTTTGAATGGTTCCGTTTGGTTTGATGTATCCAACCGTTGAATAACTGCTGTTTTGAATTGTTCCGTCAGATTTGATATACCCTGTGGTACCGTAGTTGCTGGACTGGATGGTTTGACCTTTCACTGTCGCAAATGCGAAAAAAATCAAGGAGGTTAACAGAAGTGTTTTCATATTTTTCTTAATTAGTTAAATGAATTTTAGTTTTAAATATTAATATGATAAGGCGAATTTTTCGTTAACAATATTTTTTATATGGATCCATATAGTCAAAAATAATAGATATAGCCTCCTCCTTCATGTCTTTTTTCAATCCTTTATTTTCTCTAACGCTATTCGTTAGTTTGTAAACTTCACACCAATCAGAATCCATCGCTTGCTGGGCGTGAATCAAGGCCCAAACAATGTTGATGGTATAGCTTTCTTCATTTCTATATTTCGCTATGTCAGCCCATTGCGTAGCTTCAGCCACATCGAAATAATCATCTAAAGCTTTCAAGTAGGCATAGGAGATTAAGATTTCTGCATTTGGATTTCCGTTCATTGAAAATCCACTTTCTTTTTGTTCTAGATATTTAAGAAAAATCGCCGCATTATTTTTTACCTTGAATTCAATTCTCCATCCAGAATTAGCTATTTCGTTTATTACAGCGATTTTTACATCAATTGGATTAGATTTTTCATATAAATAATCCATTAAATCAACAGTTATATCCCCATTTGATTTACTGGCTAATTGGATAATCGCATAATCTTGGTAGGCATTGCTTATTTGTGTTGACGTTAAAGGAGAGTCTGCGAATAGTTTTTGATTCACGAGTAAACCGAAAACAAGTGCTAGGAATAGTTTATTTTTCATTTTTTTTATTTTAAGCCTTGCTATTTTTTTTGTTTTGTAAAATGCTCTTGGTTTTTAAACCCTCCATTTTTCACAAAATCAAGAAAATTTTTGTCTTCTAGTTCAAATTTGTAAGGTATAGAATCTAAAGTCTCTTTACCTACTTTTTTTAACGCCTCAACCTCTTCTTCTGTTAGACTACTTAGCGTTAGTGTTCCTTTTGTAACCTCAATTTTTAGGACTCCCCATCCATTCTCTTCCCAAGATTTATTCAAGAAATAAGTGTCTTTATGTTTCTTAAGGATATTTTGATCATTGAACCGAAAAAGTGTGTCAATTTTAAAATCCTCAATCTTTAAGCTATCCCCCTCTCGAATTATGGGCCATTTTTCACCTTCCTGCACAGCTAAAATAGTGTCGCCAACGAGCCTATAGTTACTATCTAATTCTGAGATGTGCATTTTATAGGAGAGATCATCAATGCGTCGAATAAATTTACTAGATAAATACAGCGTTGATTTACTGTTTTCACTCAAGTATTCTCCATGCAAGTTCTTTGGAAAATTTGTAAGACTATTTTTACCGCCAGGTTGAGGTTCGGTAAAGGTTATAACATCTACTTCCATTCCTCCACAAGCAAAGAGGAGTATAGGTAGTAAAACTATCAGCGTAACATTATTTTTTTTCATTTTCATGTCTGTTAACGGATTTAAACTTTTTTTAGTTGTCGTTTTTTAAAGTCCCGGAATGTTATTTTTAGATTTCTTCTAAGATAAAGATTTACAATAGAATCTAGGGAATACTTCATATATAAGTATCAGTTTTTGTGGCTATCCAAAAAGAGTTTTAATTTAAATTAACTGAACTATCGCCCATTGTATAGCTTCCGTGAGTGCGTAGAAGCAGGTGTTTACAAGCCTGCTGAGCCACCACATGATTTTGAAAAATTAATGTTTATTGAACTCCGAATCTAGTATATCCAACGCTGAAAGAAGAAGAAAAAGTATCCAGTTAAAGTAAACTTTCAATCACCTCGGCGAAATACCGGTGCTCCAAGGCAAGGACCTTCGCGGCGATAGTCTCTGCGCTGTCCTCGGGAAGGAGGGAAGTGGCCGCTTGAAAAATGATCTTGCCCTCGTCGTAGTGCTCGTTGACCAAGTGGATGGTAATCCCCGACTCGGTATCCCCAGCAGCCTTTACGGCTTCATGCACGTGATGCCCATACATACCCTTCCCTCCGTAATTCGGGAGAAGAGCCGGATGGATATTCACCATGCGATTGGGAAAGGCTCGGATCAGTGCATCGGGAACCTTCAGCAGGAATCCCGCCAATATCACCCAATCTACCTGGGCCTCCTGCAGCTTTTCCAAGAGTAGGCCTTCCTCTAATTCGGGTCGAGTAAAGGTAAACGTAGGAACACCAAATTTTTGAGCGCGCGCCAAGACCCCAGCCTTAGTCTTGTTGGCGGCGACCAGCACCACCTTCCCTTTGGAGGAATGTGCAAAGTGCTCCATGATTTTTTCGGCATTGCTGCCAGAGCCGGTGGCGAGAATTGCGAGACGCTTCATGGAAATTTCAATTTGGTACTGCAAGATAGGGGGATGGGGGCATTTGTGCACCGAGGAAGTTGAGAATTCCCTTACGATTGTCTCTTGAAAAGAAAGTTAGGGGTGGTAGTTCGAACAGGCTGCTTTTGAATAAACCCAACGATGTAATTGCGACTCTACCCAGTTCTAATAGTCCCGAATCAGGACCTCAGAAGGAATTCCTAGCGTTTCATGAAGTTTGCGGATCATTTCTATGGATAGTTTTCTCTTTTTATTGAGCACCTCACTTACCCTACTTTTTTGTCCTAAGGCCTTTGCCAGATCTTTTTGTTTGTAGCCCAATTGATCCATTCGAAATTTGATTGCTTCAATAGGGTCAGGTAAATCAATTGGATGCTGCTGGTTTTCATAATTTTCAATGAGCAGGGAGAGTAACTCCAGTTCGTCCGCAGTGTTATCACCTTTTTTGCTATCGAAAATTGCCTCAAGTCGAATCAAAGCTGCTTCGTAGTCTTCTTTTGTTTTTAAGATTTTTAGGATCATTAGCTTAGTGATTTGATGCGTTTATTTTGTCGTATTCTGCATGTGTTCCAATAAATCGTATCCAGACCAAAGAAAAATCATAGTTGATTTTCACTACCAATCGATATTTATTTCCTTTTACATTGAACACCACTCTATTTTCTGCAAGAAAACTCGCGGAAGGATACTTGTTCTTGATGTCTCGTGGTGAAGCCCAAGTTGCCTCAAAAGCTTCCTTATACCAAGACTTTAATGATTGCTCACAGTCATTATGGATTTGCCAAAACTCTCTGAGTGTCTTTTTTGCGATAATTCTCACCGGTAAAAATATAAAAAGTTCCCAAATAGGGAACATTTAAAGCTAGCTTTTTAGTTCCCATTTAAAAAATTGTTTCGCCAAAATTTAATTAATGCCGTTCCCCTTGAGGCTCCCATTAACTTTCTTGAAATCAAAAGATAAGGTACGAAAAAAACGGCTGAGGTAGTTTTATTTTTTTGTTTTTTCAACCCTGCTTTAGCTCTCCAATCAATTCCTCAAGGGTTCCAAAGGTTTTCTCCCCAAGCCTCAATCCGAAAGGTGCCGTAATCACCAATGGTTGATCCAAGGAGGCAATACCTGCCTTTATCAATGCTTTCTTTACCCAATAGGCCTGTTCGGCAGGTCCTTCAATCTGAAAATCGGGCATCGCTTGGCTCCATTCCACTCGTCCTCGGGCCACATTAAACTGATAGCGATCCGAAGGAAAAAGGGCCTGAATTTGACCCGAAAGGACCAGGTCTTCCGGGGTTCCAGACAGGAGTGGGATACCACAATTCAGGATCCAAAATCGATCCGCCGTCTCCAAAGCAATGTCCAAGTCATGGGTCACCACCAGGATGGCTTTTCCCTGGCTGCGGCTGATTTCGCGCAGCAAACTCATGATCTCTAAGCGATTGACCAAATCCAAGTGTGCGGTAGGCTCATCCAATACAATCACCGATCCATCTTGCGCCAAAGCTCGTGCAATCATGGCCTTTTGCCGCTGTCCATCGCTAAGTTCCCCCAGGCGAGCATCTCGCAAATACCCGATACGCGTGTCTGCTAAGGCTTTTTCCACAAGGGCTCGGTCTGTATTGTCCAATTTTCCCAGCCAATTCGTATGCGGGGTCCTTCCCAAAGCCACCAACTGCCCCACGGTCAGGTTGCCCGGATAAATGGGATCCGTCAAGACCACCGCGATGTGCTTCGCTCTGTCTTGTATGGAATAGGAGGAGAGAAGTTCCTGCTTTAGCAAAAGTTGACCTTCCCAAGGGGTAATTTCCCCCAAAATGGCTTTGATTAGTGTGGATTTTCCAACCCCATTCGGACCCAAAAGGCAGGTGAGCTCCCCGGCAACCAATTGAAAATTCAAATCCTCCAAAAGCGGTTTCCGCATCCCTTCCTGGCTATACCCAAGCTGGAGTCCAATTCCTTCCAATGCGATTTGGTGCTGTTTCATCCTCTAGAAGTCTTTGCTGAAGTTCTTTTTTAAGATCAAGGAAATTACCAGAGGGGCACCAATCAAGGAGGTGACTGCATTGATGGGTAGCGAGCTGGACCATCCTGGAAAATGACTAAAGGCATCGCAGAGCAGGAGCAAACTTGCCCCCAAGACGGCCGAACCAGGGAATAGCACCCGATGGTCTGCACTTTTCCAAGCCATGCGTGCCAGATGAGGAACGGCTATACCCAAGAATGCGATGGGTCCACAAAAAGCGGTAATTCCACCTGCCAAAATACCAGCACTCCCGATCATCCACCAACGGAGACTTGTCGTATGAATCCCCATGCTGCGGGCATAAGTTTCTCCCATCAGCAAGGCATTGTAGGACTTGACCGAACCGACAATAGGAAGGGTTCCAATCAAAATCAGAATGCCAAGGATGCTTACCTGTGACCAGGTCAGCGCACCCAAACTACCCATGGACCATACGGTATAGAGCTTCAAGGCTTCTGCTCCAGAAAAAAAGGAGAGCACGGCCACAACCGCAGATACCGCACTGCCCACCATCAGGCCTACGATCAATAACGTCATCGAATCTTTTACTCGCCAGGCCACCAAGGTAACAAGAGCTAGCAAGCTGCCTGCGCCAAGAATTCCTGCTCCGGCAATAGCCCAAGAATTTAGCCCGGTAAGGGATATTCCAAAAGCTGCACCAGCCAGCATCAGCAAGGCTACGCCTAATCCCGCTCCCGAACTGATACCCAGCACATAGGGTCCGGCCAGTGGGTTTCGAAAAAAGGTCTGCATCTGCAAGCCACTCACGCTGAGTCCTATCCCCGCCAAAATTGCTACCAAGGCCTTAGGAAGTCGGTAGTGCAGGATAATTTGCTCCCAGGAATTTTTGCTCCAGTTTCCAGATAGTATTCCTTCCACCATTTCCGCAGGCGGAATCCACACGCTACCCATGCTCAGGTTGAGCAAGAAACTCATCCCAAGAAGGAGGAAGGTAAGTGGAAAAAGGAAGCGTCTGAAGGACATGGACAGGGGGTAATTCTTGATGCTAGGGCTTGGAGCAACCGGTACCAAACCGATTCTTCCGGGCTAAAATACGGGAGGAAATCCCATTTCGACCGACTTAGTTCGGTAATTTTTGGTAAAAATAGGTTTGGTACTCCGGCAGTAACTGGGGATGTAGAATTTTGATCAAGTCTTTTAGAATCAAGTCGGGGCGCAAATAGCCCAATTCAAAATACTCCAAACCTCCTGTTTCTCCTTTCTTGGCCGTGTAGGTGTACAGTTCCCCAGCCTGCCAAGCTGCAAAAGCTTGATAGCGGGGCTCGCGAGTTCCCATCTCAGCTTTTGAAGCAAAGTCTGCCGCCCCAATCCAAATGGGAGCCGAGCTGGCCTGGTCGAGCACGTACTCGTAATTGAGTTGCAGGCTGCCCGAACCCGAATTTTCTTCAAATGCATAGTTGCCTCCCGCTTGGCTGAGGAGCTGTGCTGCCCAACTGTCCGCACTAGGCGCATACCAGATGTCCTGATACATGACCCCACTGAGAACGCGGGGTTTGTCTTTTTCCGGAATCGAACTCGCTAAGTTTGCCGCTTCATTATAGTCTTTTTTGATTTGTTCAAACTGGGCCGAAGCGGCTGCATAGTTACCCAAAAGCACTCCGGTAAACTTGATCCATTCGGCTCTGCCCAAGGGATTTTGCTCCACATATTCCCCGTTGATGAGGGCAGGGATGCCCGCCTGTTTGAATACCTCCAAGTACCGAAGATCCTCCCCCAAAGTGGAAATCATGATCCAATCGGGTTGCAGGTCCAACACCAACTCAGGATTCGCCGAAGGCCCCGAACCCAAGTCCTGAACTTTTCCTGCCGCAATTCGCTGCCGTGCAGCCCGAGAGGAGATAAGATCGAGTTGGGGAAAGCCTACCAGCAAATCGGTCTGCCCCAAGGCATCCAAGTGAGGTACTTGGGTGGTAGAAGTCAGCACAACTTTAGTGATGGGAAGTTGAATGACTGCATCGTAGTTGGCCGAATTGACTTGTACACCAGAATCCAAGACCAGGTAGCGGTAGGTTTCGGAGGAACCTGCATAGCCCTTGCTAACTTCAATTTCCCAGAAGCCATCGCCTTGGTACAACTTGAATCCTGTGGCAAAATCTAAAGGAACAGGGCTGCTTTCAATGGTGGAGCTGCTCTTTTTTCCGCAGGAAAAAAATAAAAGGCAGGCAAGACCCAGGAGAAAGGACCAAGTGAAGTAATGGTGGATGGAAAATCGAAGTTGGGGCATCCAAACAGGGGAATAGGAACCACAAGGTACGGGGAGCAGGGAGACTCTCAAAAAAAATAAACAATCATCCCCCTTTTTTGTGGAGGGTTTGTGTACGTTATTTACATCGATTTTGGTTTCCACCCCGAGCGTTTCGGTTCTTGGAATTAAAAGGGAATCCGGTGCAATACCGGAGCTGTCCCCGCAACTGTAAGTTTGATTTCCTAGAAAACACCTAGGAAAAGCTTTTGCAACCCCCGCCATTGGTTTCGCCGAAACTGAGAAGGCTAGCAAAAAGTCAAACGAGCCAGGAGACCTGCCTTAATCATTGATTCTGAGCTTTCGGAGGAAAAGCATGTAGGAGCGTACAATGCCTTTATCCCAATTTGGGTATTGGCTGGTTTTCATTTCTATTTTTTTTCTTCACAGCCGGATTCGACTAGACCTTCTAATCGGAGCCCAATGATTCTTGCCCTTTGGTGTGTAGTTGTACTTCCTTTTGCCTCTCCCCAAGATACGGTGGCGCTGGCTGAGGTGGCCGTGCATGCTGCAGCCTTGGATCGATTTGCAGCAGGGCAAACGCTCCTGACCTATGACAAAACCAGCCTGGCCCGCTATGGAGCACGATCTTTAGGGGATTTGCTGCAAGAAACTTCTCCGGTCTTTGTACGCCAATACGGAGCCGGCATGTTGGCTTCTCCTTCTTTTCGCGGAACCTCCCCAGGACACACCGCCCTATTTTGGAATGGGGTACCGATCAACAGTATCTCGCTGGGGCAATCCGACCTCAGCATCCTTCCGATACAGGGGACCGATCGGGTGGAGGTGCAGTTTGGAAGTGCAGGAGCACTTTTTGGAAATGAGGCTATCGGTGGTTCGGTGCACCTTTCTACTGACCTTCAAAAGCAGGAGGGCTTTGGTGGGGACTTTAGTCAGACGATCGGGAGCTTCGGTCACTACCAAACCTCCTTTGCAGGCAGGTATGGGCAGCCTAGGCTCCGTTTTCAAAGCAAGGTTTACAATCAGGACCAAGCCAATACCTTTCGCTACCGAGATATTTCCCGAGCAGGAGCCCCTTGGGAGCGCCAAGCTCATGCTGCCTTCAAGCAGCGTGGTGTACTCCAGGATGTTTGGTGGCAAGCATCTTCCTATGCACAAGTCAAAGCCTCCTTTTGGTGGAATCAAGCCCAACGCGAGATCCAGCCCTTGATTGGAAGTAGCACGCAGGATACACAAGCTGACGAAAGTTTCCGGGCAGTGATAGACTACCGTTACCAAAAGAAGTCGTCGGTATGGAAACTCAAAGGAGCCTGGGTGGCGGATCAACTTCAATTTAACGCAGAAGAAAATCAAACTAGGCAAGGCTTGCTTGGGCTCGATTGGGAACTCCCGTCGGCTGGAAATTGGGCTATGCGAGCGGGTGTGCGTTGCACTTGGATGAATGCTGACTTGAGTACTTACACCGCCACAGAGCAGCGCTGGGAAGCCTACCAGAGTTTGGGTTGGCAGGAAGGAGAGCGGATCTCGGTTTCCCTAAATCTACGCCAACTGGCCTATCCAAAGGAACTCGTTCCCTTTCTACCTGGTCTAGGATTGGACTGGATGCTTTTTGAAAGTGACCGAACCAGCCTTTACCTCAAAACGGCATTTGGGCTTGGGCTGAAACTGCCGACGCTCAATGATCGCTACTGGGAGCCGGGAGGAAATCCCAATCTCCGGCCTGAGAAAAGCCAAAATGGAGAAGTTGGTTTTCAACTCAAGCAAACGGGGAATTTTTCTTGGTCTCAGCGCCTGACCTATTACCGAATGCAGGTGGATGATTGGATTATTTGGCTCCCCAAAGGCATTTTATGGACTCCGGAAAATATCCGAGAGGTGCACAATCAAGGGTTGGAATACCAAGGCGAGAGTTCCTGGACTACGGGCCACTGGAACTGGCAAGCCAATATCAGCTATACCTATTCCAGTACGCGTGACTTAGCACAAGAAGGATCGCAGCAACTTCCCTACAGCCCCAAGCATCAAGGAAATGCGGGACTGCAGATAAAACGAGACGATTTTGCCCTTGATCTATCGGGTTTCTATGTGGGGCCACGCAGTATTGCTTCGGGAAATTCTCGGATTCTGGAAGGTTTTGCGCTCGGCAACTTGGGACTTACTTATTCCGGAACCAAGTGGAAATCGCTGCAAATGCCCCTGCGGTTTCAAGTCCTCAATGTATTCAATCAATCCTACCAAGTACTCTACCTACGGGCTATGCCCGGACGTTCCTACCAACTTAATCTAACGCTTACCCTATGATCCAATTCAGCAATTTTACTCTGGTACTTTTTGTGTTGGCCCTGACTTTTACAGCCTGCGACCCAACGACCGATGAACGCCCACTTGGGGTATACGATACCGGAATTCTGATAATGAATGAAGGGGCTTTTGGGGCCAATGACGGAGAAGTAACTCACCTAGACCCAAGTACTGGGACGCTCACTCCTTCAGTATTTGAAAAAGCCAATGGGCGGCCTTTTGCTGGCCTTTTGGAGGACCTAGTCTTGGAGGAGGATCGGCTGTATTTGGTAGCGAATACGGGTAAAGTGGAGGTGGTACAGCCTGGAGATTTTAAATCCATCGGTGCAGTGGATAAGGGTCTGGACCAACCCCGATCGGTCGCTACTGCTCGTGGCAAGTTGTTTATTTCGGATTATGGGCCCTACGATGCCAATTACAATACGCCCTCCTCTTACGTAGCCGTGGTGCAAGGTTTGGACGGGGGAGAAGTGAAAAAAAAGATCCCTGTTTCCAGCAAACCTGAAGACCTCTACGCCTTTGGGTCGTATGTATTTGTAGCGGGTTCTGAAGGCAATAAGGTGGAGGTCCTGGATGCCAACGCTGAACTTCCATTCAAAACCTTGGATATGCCTGGCCAGCCGGTTCAGTTTTTTGAGTTGAATGGTGACCTTTGGGTATTTTGCTACGATGCCCAGAAAGTCTATTTCGTTTCCATCTCCAAAAGTGGACTAAGCCAAAAGCAAATCCGCACCTTTCCTATTGCCCAGGCTACGGGACGCATCGCAAAAGGGGATGGCGATACCATCTATGTGTTGACGAGTTCGGGATGGCCAGACTACAAAGACGCGATCTCTGTAGTAAATATTGGTTCTGGTATTTTGGTATCCGATTGGAAAAAAGGATCGGGCTTCTATGGAATCGGCTATGACTCCGATGCTCAGCAAGTTTACCTCGCCAATGCCAAAGGATTCCAAGGCAATGGGGAGGTTATGGTCTACCAAAAGTCAGGTGCAGAAGTCAATAAACTAACGGTTGGTCGAGGCCCTTCTGGATTTCTATTCAGGTAACAAACTTTTTTTACGCAGATCTAATCCGAAAAAATACGCTGATTTATTTCAGATTGAATTAAGCCCCAAACCTTAGTCTAAGTTTGGGGATCAATTCAATGAGCTGTGGACAGTGGACCGTCGACCGTGGACACTTTTACCTCACCTGATAACTTTGGGTAAAGGGCTGCCCATTAGGCGAAACACCCTCTAACACCAGGCGGCCGCTGAATTTTTCCAAATAAGGTCCCAATACTTTTGGGTCTTTGGCAGGCATCTCATTGACATGGGTGATCACAAATCCCTCTCGGAAGCCTAGATCCCTCAAGTACCCGTTGGTAAGTGTGGCGATCTTCACGCCATAGCTAAGTTTGAGCCTATCCTTGTCGATGGCATTGATGGATTCCAGGCGTGCGCCGAGCAGCTCAGAACTGTAAAACACGCGTTTGCTGATGCCTGTGCCCCCTTCTAGGTTTTGAAGGGTCAGCGAGGCTACCTCAAGTTTGCCGCTTCGCTGAAAGCCTACATTCACCTGGTCGCCTGGATAGTAATAGGATAGTGCTTCTTCAAAACTCCCCTTACCCGTGATTTTCCAGTCGCCGATTTGAGTGATAAGGTCATTTTTTTGGAGACCGGATTTCTCTGCCGCCCCATCTTTCACTACGCGGGTAACTACCACTCCCTCCAGGCTGTTGAGCCCCATCTCTTTTGCAAGTTCTGGCGTGATTTCGTCTACCTCTACACCTGGAACAGCCTTTTGAACTTCCCCGTGCTGAATGAGGTCATTGGCTACTTTCACCGCTATATCCACAGGCACTGCAAACCCATAGCCGGTATAGGAACCCGTTCGAGACAGGATGGCCGTGTTGATTCCGACCAGCTCTCCACGCACATTCACCAAGGCACCACCCGAGTTGCCCGGATTGATGGGTGCATCGGTTTGGATGAAACTTTCCAACGGAAAGTCGCCCCCTAGAATATTGATTTGTCGCTCCTTGGCGGAGACGATACCAGCAGTGACGGTGGAGGTGAGGTTGAACGGATTGCCCACCGCAAGGACCCATTCCCCAATCTGTAGGTTGCGGCTAGACCCAAGCTTGATCTCTGGCAGGTTTTGCGCTTCTATTTTCAAGACTGCGATGTCGGTATTCTTGTCTATACCAACCAGTTTGGCTTGGTAAGTACGTTTTTGGTGCACCACCTCAAGCGTTTCCGCCCGCTCAATCACGTGGGCATTGGTGATGATATAGCCATCTTTTGATAAAATGACACCCGAGCCAGTGCTCACTTGGGAGCTCGGTGTAGTGCCAAAAAAGTAGTCAAACATGCTGTACCGCCGGTAGTCGGTGCCACTGAAATTTTTTATAAAAACCACCGACCCCGTACTGCTTTGTGAGGCTTCAGTAAAGGAATTGGGGGTTTGTATAGTGGTTTTTGGCGTAGAAAAGGCCGAAAACTGCACCGGTAGGCTGCGTGTATCAGGGCTGTCAAACAGGCCTTTTTCCGAAGGTAAAAACAGGCTGGTCCAAAGTGCTGCGCCAGCCAAGCCGGCGACAAAGGGGATACCGATAGTTTTTAATAAGTGCTGCATGGGCTGAGGTTATGCTTGTTTGGTAGGAAAACGGAGTTAGGCGTATTTCTTCCCAATTTTTATGAAAATTTGACAAAAAAATCCAGACAAAAACTAGTCCAAGAGGTAAAATCTGACGAGATGTACCTGAAAATTCAGCCCAATTGGTATTTTTGTCAGCCGAGTTCACAACCTTCCTGCAGCGGGGTGGTTTAGTGGATTCAGCATCACCTACATGACAGAAACCAAACGCGTAGCAATTTTGGGTAGTACTGGAAGCATCGGCACGCAAACACTCGATGTGATCAGACAGCATCCCGAAATGTTTACCGTAGAAGTACTTACTGCGCAAAATAATTGCGAGCTCTTGATCGCTCAAGCCTTGGAGTTTGTTCCCAATGCCGTAGTGATCGGCAACGAGGCCTACTATACCCAAGTGAAGGAAGCTTTAGCAGCTGCGGACATCAAAGTATTTACCGGCCAAAAATCCATTGCCCAAGTAGTGGAAATGGATACCATTGACGTGGTGCTCACCGCCTTGGTGGGCTATTCTGGATTGATTCCTACCGTGCATGCTATCCGTGCCGGTAAGCAGATTGCCCTAGCCAACAAGGAGACCTTGGTGGTGGCAGGGGAGTTGATCACCGCCCTTGCAAAGCAACATGGCGTTAATATCTACCCAGTAGATTCGGAGCATTCAGCCATTTTCCAGTGCCTCGTGGGAGAATTTCACAACCCCATCGAGAAAATCATCCTTACCGCTTCGGGCGGGCCCTTCCGTGGCAAGGACCGCGCCTTTTTGGCATCGGTGACCCGGGAGCAGGCGCTCAAGCATCCCAACTGGGAGATGGGAGCCAAAATCACCATTGACTCGGCATCACTAATGAATAAGGGTCTGGAAGTCATCGAAGCCAAATGGCTTTTTGGACTAAAGACGGAACAGATTGATGTGGTGGTGCATCCCCAAAGTATCGTACACTCGTTGGTGCAGTTTGAAGATGGATCCCTAAAAGCGCAACTCGGCCTGCCCGACATGCGTATCCCCATTCAATTTGCCTTGAGTTACCCAGACCGCTTGAAAAGTAATTTCGAGCGATTCAACTTTGCCAACTATCCCCAATTGACCTTCGAGCAACCCGATAAAGAGACGTTTCGTAACTTGCAACTCGCCTTTGACGCGCTCGCCACGGGAGGTAATGCCCCCTGTGTGCTGAATGCAGCCAACGAGGTAGCAGTAGAAGCCTTCCTCAACCGTCAAGTAGGATTTTTGGAAATGTCTGACCTCATCGAAGAAACTTTGTCTCGGTCTGAATTTTTGGCGAAGCCCCAATTAGAGGACTATATCGAAACAGACCGCAAAGCAAGAGAACTAACATACAACTTACTAAAGTCAAGAAAATAACATGGAAACCTTAATTATGGTGGGCCAGCTCATCCTCGGATTATCAATCCTGGTGGGCCTTCACGAGCTGGGGCACTTGCTTACCGCCAAGCTATTTGGCATGCGTGTCGAAAAATTCTCTATCGGCTTTCCGCCAAAAATCATTGGTTTCCAATGGGGAGAAACAGAATATTCCATTGGCGCAATTCCACTAGGAGGTTTCGTTAAGATTTCCGGCATGGTGGACGAGTCCATGGACACTGCCCAACTTGCTTCCGAGCCGCAGCCTTGGGAGTTTCGTGCCAAGCCAGCCTGGCAGCGACTCATCGTGATGCTGGGAGGAATTATTGTCAACGTCATCACGGGTATCATCATTTTTGTCACTTTGGTTTATTCTAATGGGGAGACCTACTTCTCCAGAGATCAGGTGATTGAAAATGGTATCGTAGCTTACGAATACGGCGAAGCAATCGGCTTTAAAACAGGTGACAAGGTCTTGGATATCAACGGACAGCCCTACCAAAGCATCAGCGAACTCAGCAGCGGCTCAGCCTTACTTAGCGAAAACGGCTACTATACCGTAGAGCGTGCCGGTCAGCAAGTGAAAGTGGAGATCCCTAGAGGATTCATCAATACCTTCAATTCAGAGGAATCCTTTAGTAAGTTCATCGCCGTGCGCTTTCCATTTGAAGTTGGCGCTGTAGATCCAGGTAGCGGAGCAGAAGCTGCAGGGATTGCGACAGGAGATAAGATTGTTTCTGTCAACGGAAGTCCAATCACTTATTTTGACGAGATGCAGACGGCTTTGCAGCAGGCAAAAAACAAGCCTGTGACGCTGGTTCGTCAGCGAGGAACTGTCCTAGATACCCTCAGCGTAGCCGTTACAGACGAGGCACGCATCGGAATTGCTGTCAATCCTTTGATTGAACCTGTAAAGCGAGACTACAGTTTTTCTGAATCTTTTGGAAAAGGCACCGCCCGTGCATTTGGGGCAGTGATCATCAATGCGAAGGCCCTAGGCAAAATGTTTACGGGTGAAGTATCGACCAAAAATGTCAGTGGTCCTATCGGAATGGCGCAGATCTACGGTGACCGCTGGGATTGGGTGAAATTTTGGAGCATCACCGGTCTAATCTCCATGATTTTGGCCTTCATGAACTTGCTGCCGATCCCTGCATTGGATGGTGGTCACGTGGTCTTTTTGCTGTATGAAATGGTTTCTGGACGTGCCCCTTCAGACAAGTTTTTGGAATATGCACAAAAAGTTGGCATGGTCATCCTGTTGGGCTTGATGGTATTTGCCATAGGTAACGACATCATCAAGTTGATTTTTTAACCCGTCTGTCAAATTGGCCAGTTAATTTCTGGCATTTCAATTGAACCTGTTGGAAGAACCTAGATCTACTCTAGGTTCTTCCTTTATTTTAGTTAATCCCTGACAGTGTTGCTGTCAAACTGTCCTTTATGAGCCAATTCGAAAACGCACTATTCCATAGCATGATGAACGGCGACTACGCCGGTGAAGGAGATCTGATTCAGTTGATCACCGAGGAAGAGGATGAGTCCACGGGTAGTGAAGCGCTTGAAGAGGAGATACCTATTCTTTCGGTGCGCAACACGGTGTTGTTTCCAGGAGTAGTCATTCCCATCACCGTAGGTAGACAGCGGTCCATTCGCCTTGTGAAAAAAGCTCACAAGGGCAACAAGCTCATCGGTGTGTGTGCGCAGATCAACGCCAACCAAGACGATCCCACCTGGGAGGATTTGTACCAGGTAGGTACGCTGGCCAAAATCATCAAAATGATCGTGCTGCCAGACGGCAATACCACCATCATCATTCAAGGTAAAAAGCGCTTTGGCATCCGAGAGCAAGTCACAGACGACCCCTACTTCATGGCCAAGGTGGATTACTTGGAGGAGAATTTTCCCAAAAACTCCAAAAAGATAAAAGCGATGGAGGAATCCCTAAAGGATGCCGCCGTCAAAATTCTTCACCTCAACCCAGAAATTCCCAGAGAGGCGCAGGTCGCTTTGGACAATATCGATAACCCTGCTTTTCTCACCCACTTTTTATCGTCAAACATCAATGCGCCAGTAGAGTCAAAGCAGCGCCTCCTCGAAATCAACGACGGAGAGGAACGAGCCACCCTGCTCTTGGAGTTTATGATGAAAGACATCCAAATGCTGGAGTTGAAGTCTGAAATCCACAAAAAAGTACATACCGACATCGACCAGCAGCAGCGCGACTATTTTCTGCGCCAGCAGATGAAAGTTCTCCAAACCGAACTTGGCGAAGAAGGACCTGAAAAAGAAGTCGAGGACCTGCGTGCCAAAGGAGCACTCAAAGCTTGGCCTGCCGATGTTAAAAAGCATTTTGAAAAGGAGCTGGACAAAATCTTACGTATCAATCCCTCCGCTGCAGAATATCCCATTGCACTCAACTACGCAGAAACACTGGTGGAGCTGCCTTGGAATGAGTTTACGCAGGACAACTTTAACCTCAAGCATGCGCGAGAAATACTGGATGCGGACCACTTTGGACTTGAAAAAGTCAAGGACCGTATCATCGAATACCTTGCGGTATTGAAACTAAAAAATGACCTCAAAGGCCCGATTCTTTGTTTGTATGGCCCTCCAGGCGTCGGTAAAACTTCCCTCGGCAAGTCCATTGCTGCAGCCTTGGGACGCAAGTACGTACGCATGTCCTTGGGTGGCCTACACGACGAAGCAGAGATCCGTGGGCACCGCAAAACCTACGTCGGTGCCATGCCCGGCAAGGTGATTCAAAACATGAAAAAAGTAAAGATCTCCAACCCAGTCTTTGTGCTGGACGAGATCGACAAGCTTTCCTCCGACTTTAGAGGCGATCCTTCTTCTGCGTTTTTGGAAGTATTGGATCCCGAACAAAACAGTGCCTTCCTGGACAACTACCTCGAGGTAGAATACGACCTCAGCAAGGTGCTCTTCATCGCCACCGCTAACTCCCTGGACAGCATACAGCCTGCCCTAAGGGACCGCATGGAAATCATCGAAGTATCGGGCTATACCCAGGAGGAAAAGCTGGAGATTGCCAAGCGTCACCTCGTATCCAAGCAGCGCAAGGAGCATGGCTTGAAAGCCAAAGACATCACCTTCGAAAAGGGGGCTTTGCAGAAGTTGATCGAAGATTACACGCGCGAATCAGGGGTGAGAAGTCTCGAGCGTGCCATCGGCAAGGTGGTGCGTAACGTGGCCAAGTCCATCGCGATGGAGGAGGAGTACTCACCGAAAATCACGCCTGAAGCCGTTCGAAAAATCTTGGGTGCAGAGATCTTTGACAAGGAAATGTACCAAGACAATAGCGTCGCAGGAGTGGTTACGGGCCTTGCCTGGACTAGTGTCGGTGGAGAGATATTGTTCATCGAGTCCAGCCTCAGCCGAGGTAGAGGCAAGTTGACGCTCTCTGGGCAGCTAGGTGATGTAATGAAGGAGTCGGCCATGACGGCACTTTCGTACTTGAAAGCCAAGGCTGAATTTTTGTCCATCGATCACCGTGTCTTTGAACAATACGACCTCCATATCCACGTGCCTGCAGGGGCGGTACCCAAGGATGGACCATCGGCAGGCATTACCATGCTCACTGCCATGGCCTCGGTGTATACGCAGCGGAAGGTAAAGGCAAAAGTCGCCATGACAGGAGAGATCAGCTTGATCGGCAAGGTGATGCCTGTGGGCGGAATCAAAGAGAAAATTTTGGCCGCCAAGCGCGCCGGAATCAAAGAAATCATCCTGTGCAAAAAGAACTTGCGAGACATCGAAGAGATTGATGCACATTACCTAAAAGGCATCCAGTTCCACTACGTGAGCAACGTAGACGAGGTATTGGCCTTGGCCCTGAGCTCGGAAAAGGTCGCACAACCTTTGCGTTTTACCTTTAGCGCCGAAACCAAGCCAGCCGAATAAGTTGCTTACGACTACCTAGACTTTTACCCACCAGGACATGATCACACCCCTTTCCCTGACCCCCCGACAAATAGTCGAAGAGCTTGACAAGTACATCATCGGCCAAAAGGACGCGAAGCGAAACGTGGCCATTGCGCTGCGCAACCGAATCCGAAGGATGCGGGTGACCTCTGATATTCAGAAGGATATCGTCCCCAACAATATCCTGCTCATCGGAAGTACAGGGGTAGGAAAGACGGAAATTGCGCGTCGCCTGGCCAAAATCGCCCAAGCACCCTTTACCAAAGTGGAGGCCTCCAAGTTTACCGAAGTCGGCTATGTTGGTAGAGATGTAGAAAGCATGGTGCGTGATTTGGTGGAGCAGAGCGTGCAGCTGGTGCGTGAAGCAAAAAAAGTAGCCGTGCAGGCCAAAGCTGCTGAGGCAGTGGAGGAGGTGATTTTAGATATTTTGATCCCTTCGGTAAAAAGCCCTGGCTTTGCCCAGTCTGCCTCCCAGCCAAGCGAAGCGATTCCTAGTTCCGATGCAGAACTCAACGAACGCACCCGAGATCGCTTCAGAGAAAAACTCCGCAACGGGGAGCTCGACGAACGCAAAATAGAAATTCAAGTCAAAGCTTCTGCTCCAGCAGGCATCGGCATGGTGGGCAACGGCATGATAGACGATGCCAGCATGGCAGGACTTCAAGACATGCTCTCGGGCATGATGCCCAAGAAAACAAAGAAGCGCAAGCTATCCATCGCCGAAGCGAGAAAAGTACTGTTGGAGGAGGAGATGTCCAAGCTCATTGACTTTGACGAGGTGAAGGAGGAGGCGATTTGGCTTGCCGAAAACAACGGAATCATCTTCATCGACGAAATCGATAAGATTGCTTCCAAGTCGGGCAAAAATGGAGGAGGACCTGACGTCAGCCGAGAAGGCGTACAGCGGGACTTGCTTCCCATCGTGGAGGGTTCTTCCGTAACCACCAAGTACGGAGTCATTCAAACCGACCACGTCCTATTTATTGCCGCTGGTGCTTTTCACGTGAGCAAGCCTTCCGACTTGATTCCCGAATTGCAAGGACGGTTTCCTATCCGCGTGGAGTTGCAGGCACTTACCCAGGAAGACTTTACCCGCATTCTAAAGGAACCAAAAAACGCACTGACCAAACAATACCAGGCGCTATTTGCAGCAGAAGAGGTTTACCTTGATTTTACCGACGGAGCCAATGAGGAGATTGCGCACCTCGCCTTTGTGATCAACCAGGAAGTTGAAAATATCGGCGCCCGACGTCTTCATACCGTCATGAGCCACCTGCTCAATGATTTTCTATTCGAAGTGCCCGATCTCATTGGGCCCAACTCGAAGATCACCATCACCCAAGACATGGTGAAAGAGCGCCTCAGTACGTTGGTGAAAAACAGAGACTTGTCTCAATACATCCTTTAATTTTTTCCGGCAGCAAGGTGGCAGCAATGAAAACGCTCCTCGTTCTTACCGGCCATAGCAAAGGCATTGGTCATGCGCTGTTGGCACATTTCCTCGGTCAAGACGGGATGCAGATTCATGCGATTTCCCGCACCAAAGGGCAGCTATCCCATCCCCAGTTGACGGAGTGGGCAGTTGATCTGTCGGATGCTGCTGCGGTAGAGGCGATTCTTCCGGAAATCTTTCCTTGCATCCCTGCCGATCGCTACCTGCTCATCAACAATGCCGGCTGGATTGGCGAGATCAAGCCTACTGGGAAGTTGCAGCCCGCGGCCTTGCAGCGCACCTTACAACTCAACTTGCTTACGCCCATGTTATTGAGCAATGCGTTTGCACTAGCGTATGGAACTAACCCAGAGCAAAAGCTAATCTGCAACTTGAGTTCGGGAGCGGCTTCCAAGCCACTACCTGGCTGGTCAAGCTATTGCAGCAGCAAGGCAGGTTTGGAGATGTTTTCCAAGGTGATGGATGCCGAGTGGCGGAGTGAGGCCTTCCGTGTGTTTTCCGTGGCACCAGGCATCGTGGATACCGAGATGCAAGAAGAGATTCGAGCTGCACAACCGGAAGACTTTCCTGCGCTATCCCGATTTAGGGACTACCACAGCGAGGGTATGCTTTCTCCTGCTGCCGCTGTCGCGGAAAAAATCGGTTTTATGCTCTCCCATCCCGACCAATTCCCGGACGTGGTGCAGGATGTTCGCCATTTTTAACCCAGCTTTTTGGGGTAGTCAATCCATACGGTGCTGATTTTTTCTGCAGCAAAATCTGCCCAGCGCGTATCGGATAGTGTGTAGCCGAATTGTCCAGATGTAGGGAGGTTGTCCAAATTGGTTCCTAAATCTTGTATCAGCTCCGTGAGTCCTGGGTTGTGGCCCACCAAAACTAGTGTTTGAACGGCCTCAGATTGGCGGCGAATTACGGCCAAAAGCTCCTCGGGAGAGGCGTGATAAAGTGATTTTTCAAAGACGATTTGCGATTCAGGGTAGCCAAAGACCTCCGCGGTAAGTCGAGCCGTATCGGTGGCGCGAAGTGCGGTGGAACTTACGATTAAGTCGGGTACAAGGCATCTTTCCTGTAGCCTGCGTGTCATATGGGGCACATCGGCAATTCCCCGCTCCGCAAGTGGGCGGTCGTGATCGCTGAGCCAGGGGCTGTCCCAACCAGATTTTCCATGCCGGATCAAAATTAATTTCTTCATCGTCAGATAAAAAAAACGATTATTTTGTTTTTTTTAATCAAATTTTTACATTTATCGCTCTTTCAATTCCAATTTATCATTATTTCTTATGTTTACCGGAACAGTAAAATTTTACAATGAAGCCAAAGGGTTTGGATTTATCGTGGATGATCAAACGCAAGGTGATGTGTTTTTACACGCCACTGGCTTAGTGGACAAAGTTGCTCAAAACGACAAGGTTACCTTCGATATCAAAGAGGGCAAAAAAGGACCCAACGCGATCAACGTCAAAAAGGCCTAAGTTAGTCAACGCACTGACTTGGATTAGCGAATCCCTCAATCGATTTGGGGGATTTTTTTTTTGTCTGGTCTTTGGCGAATTTCCGCTTTTCCAAGGCGTTTGGAATCGTTTCTTGGCTAAAAAGAAGTACGGATTGCAAACTCCAGGTCCGCAATTTTGTTATTCAGCTGTGCCCAGCATGTTGCCGGTTAATTCTTGTTAATTTGAGCACCTTTGCTGGCGAATGGCGTAGAAGTTGATGGAGAAAAATCAAGCATTAAAAAAAATTATAGGATTTAAATTAAGCGATAACCATGAGTAAAAAACAATTCTTTCTAGGTGTCCTAGTGGCAGCATTGGTAGGGGGTATGGTGGCAGTAGCGGGAGTGGGTTTTTTGATGCGACCGCAAAACGCCAACTCCTTTGATGAAAAGCAAAAGTCCAGCTTTGTAAATCTACTGGCTGGGAAGAATTTTACGGTTCCTGACGGGATCAACTTCATTGCTTCTGCCCAGCAAGTAACTCCTGCGGTGGTGCACGTGAAGAGTCAAGTGTCCTATTCCTCGAGAAGTCAGCGTGATCCTATCCAGGATTTGTTTGGCATCCCTGATCCACGGTCCAACCCACAAGGAGGTCCAGGTAGGGATCCAGGCGCCATGCCGATGAGTTCAGGATCTGGGGTAATCATCTCTCCCGATGGCTACATCGTCACCAACAATCACGTGATTGAAGGTGCCACCCGCGTGGATATTTCCTTGGACAACAACAAGCGCTACGAAGCTACTGTGGTGGGCACTGACCCAACTACGGACCTAGCCCTTTTGAAAATCGAGGGAGAAAACTTTCCTTTTGTGAAATTTGGAGACTCTGATCTCACCCAGGTCGGGGAGTGGGTTTTGGCTGTGGGCAACCCTTTTGATCTCAACTCTACCGTAACGGCCGGAATCATCTCGGCCAAAGCGCGAAACATAGGCATCCTACAGGGTGTAGAGAATAATCTTCAGATTGAATCCTTCCTGCAAACCGACGCCGTGGTCAATCCAGGCAACTCTGGTGGGGCATTGGTCAATTTGGCAGGAGAACTGATTGGTATCAATACTGCCATCGCTTCCAGCACAGGAACCTTTAACGGCTATTCGTTTGCAGTGCCTAGTACGCTGGTCAAAAAAGTGATGGACGACTTGTTGAAGCACGGTGCAGTGCAACGTGGACTTCTTGGTGTGCAGATTCAAAACGTGAGCCCTGAGCTCGCCGATTACCTTGGTAAGAAGTTTCCAGTGGAGCAGGGCGTCTACGTGGGCGGGGTAAATGCCAATTCGGCAGGTTTAGAAGCCGGTCTCAAGGAAGGGGATATAATCGTGGGTATCGATGGTAAGACGGTCAATAACGTCGCCAACCTCCAAGAGATGGTCGCTAGGAAGCGTCCAGGAGACAAGGTAGAGGTTACCTATCTACGTGACGGTAAAACGCTCAAAACTACTGCTACCCTCAAAAATTTCTCGGGCGACACAAACATCGTGAAGCGGGAGGAGATCAAAAACCTCTCGTTTGAAGGATTGCAGTTGGAGGACGTCAAACAGCAAACCAAGGATCAATTGAAAATCTCCGGTGGTGCTGTCATCAAATCCAACGCCAACGAGGCTTGGAGAGCCGCTGGAGCCAGAAATGGATTCATCATCACTTCGGTGATTTCCGATAAGGGCCGTAAGCGTGTTAACAGTGCGCAGGAGATGATTGACTTCTTGGAGGATGCCAAAGGGGAAGAAATCGTCGTCTTGGGCATGTTTCCCGATGGAACGGAATACTACTTTGAAGTGAAAACAGAATAAGAAATTCTCCTTCTAGTTGGAGTATCAATTAAACCGGAGCAATCCGGTTTTTTTTGTTTCTGATATTGCTTACTTTTTACTCTTCAAACCCAAAATCACCATGAAAAAAATCCTTAGTTATTGCCTGCTTTACTTTGGTTTAGGGGCTACTGTTTTTGCACAAACGATTAGTTCTCCAGGTAATAGCCCTGTTCCTGGAATTTCAAAAGACCGAATTGCCAAAATCGATGCGATGCTTGAAGAAGCCATCAAAACGGAGGAGGTCCCTGGTCTAGTAGCGATGGTCGTTAAAGATGGAAAGATTGTCTACCATTCAGCCAAAGGGTTTGCCGATGTAGCTGAGGGCAAAAAGATGGAGAAGAATTCCATTTTCCGAATTGCGTCGCAAACCAAGGCGATCACGTCGACTGCTATCCTGATGTTGTTTGAAGAGGGGAAAATTCAATTGGACGATCCAATCTCCAAGTACATTCCTGAGTTTGCCAACCCGCAGGTTTTGGCTTCTTTCCGCTATGCAGACACCACCTTCACGACCAAGCCAAGCAGCAAGGTTATCACCATTCGTCACCTCCTCACACATACTTCAGGCCTAGGCTATGGGGTGATTGATGGAGACGAGCGCATGAAAATGATCTATCGCAAAGCGGGTGTGACGGACTTATTTACGACGGAGAAAATCACCATTGAAGAAAGCGTCAAGCGACTAGCTAAATTGCCTTTGCACCACGAGCCCGGAGCCAAATTCACCTACAGCGAAGGGCTAGATGTCTTGGGCTATCTGGTCGAGATTGTCTCCAAAAAGCCTTTTGATGTGTTTTTGAAAGAGCGAATTTTTGATCCACTGGGCATGAATGACACCCGTTTTTACCTCAATGAAGCACAGGGAACACGCTTAGTGGAAGTACATACCTACAAAGCGGGCAAATGGCAGGAGTTTCCAACCACTTTTTATGATCCAGCTTATCCGAAAGCAGGCGCAAAGACGTTCTTTTCCGGAGGAGCAGGCCTATCCAGTACAGCGGAAGATTATGCTAAATTCCTGCAAATGTACCTGAATGGTGGAAGCTACAATGGAGTGCGCTTATTGAGCCCCCTTACCATACAAACGGCTATGAAAAATCAGGTTGGCGATCTTTGGAATGCCGATAAGTATTACGGCCTCGCTTTTGGTGTAGTGACGCCAAAGGGGGTAGCCCAAGGAGGACAAGGAAGTGAAGGCACCTTTGATTGGGGCGGCTACTTCAATACCCAGTATTTTGCAGACCCTTCAGAAAAAATCATTGGTCTACTGTTCAAGCAGACTTCCGGTGCCAGCAATGGCGATCAGACGGGCTGGAAGTTTAGACAAATGGTATTTAGCGCTGTAGAATAAGGCGTCCTAGCATACCTAAGCCCCTTGTCTCCAAGACCGCGAGGCAAGGGGTCTTTTTTTGACTTTTTGCCAGGGTTTAGCCGATTCAAACCGGATTTATAAACTGCCCAACTACCAGAATCAAAGGAATGTACAGATGTACTGAAATTGATGTAATTTTGACCCCATGAGTAAGCAAAGAGAAGAATTAGAACACCGGCTTAGACTCCGTAACATCAAGCTTTCTGATTACGAAGATATCCGGGAGATCATGGTCTCTATCTATAAAAATCAAGGTGGAGCCTGGACCAAAGCAGAGCTTAAAAACCAGCTTCGCTTGTTTCCCGAAGGCCAGATCTGTATCGAAGACAATGGAAAAGTCATCGCTGCAGCCTTAAGTATCATTGTGGATTATTACAAGTTTGGGGACAACCATAGCTACCACGAGATCACTGGCTACGGCAAATTTGATACGCACGATCCGGATGGAGACACGCTCTATGCTACCGACATTTTTGTGCACTCGGACTACCGCGGCATGCGCCTGGGACGTCGATTGTACGACGCAAGAAAAGAACTTTGCGAAAACCTAAACCTGCGCTCCATCATTGCCGGAGGAAGGATTCCCGGCTACTCCAAGTATGCGGATGAGATGACACCCCGGAAATACATTGACCTGGTCAAAAACCGGGAAATCTTTGATCCCGTGCTTTCTTTCCAGCTCGCCAACGAGTTTCACGTGCGTAAGGTGATCACCAAATACCTGCCCGAGGACACCGACTCTCGAGCCTATGCAACCTTATTGGAATGGATCAATATCTACTACGAAAAGGATGAAAAGCTAATCGGTAACAAAAAATCCATCGTTCGTCTCGGCTTGGTGCAGTGGAAAATGCGCCGTTTCTCCAATGTGGATGACTTGATGCAGCAAGTAGAATTTTATGTAGATACTGTTTCAGGCTACAAATCTGACTTTTGTCTACTCCCTGAGTTTTTCAATGCCCCCATGCTGGCAGAGTTCAACGACATGGATGCTTCCGAAGCCATCCGAAACTTGGCCGACTACACGACAGAAATCGTCAGCCGGATGAGTGATCTTGCCGTGTCCTATAACGTCAACATCATCGCGGGATCCATGCCCGAGTACGATGGCAAGAAGCTGCGCAACGTGAGCTACCTCTGCCGTCGCGATGGCACGCAGGACAAGCAGTACAAATTGCATATCACTCCCGACGAACAGGCCTACTGGGGCTTGCAAGGTGGCAATGGCATCAACGTATTCGATACCGATGCGGGTAGAATTGGCATTTTGATCTGCTACGATGTCGAGTTCCCCGAGTTGGGACGTATCCTCGCCGAACAAGAAATGGATATTTTGTTTGTTCCTTTTTGGACGGACACCAAAAACGCCTTCTTGCGCGTCAACATTTGCGCGAAAGCGCGGGCCATCGAAAACGAATGCTATGTAGCGATCACAGGTTCGGTGGGTAACCTGCCCAAGGTGGAAAACATGGACATTCAGTACTCTCAGGCGGCGATTTTCTCCCCCTCGGACTTTTCATTCCCCCACGATGCCACGGTAGCCATGGCCTCTGAAAATGCGGAAACCACCATTGTGGCTGACGTAGACCTTGATTTATTGACCAAACAAAGAAAAGCAGGATCCGTGCGTAACCTAGAACAGCGCCGACTGGACCTATATTCAATCCAATGGAAACAGAAAAAATAGTAGAGGCCTATCTCCAGCATGTGCCGCAAGGCGTGTTTGAGAAAGCAAAAGGCATCAAAGTACTCATCACTGACGTGGATGGGGTGCTCACCGATGGGGGCATTCTATACGACAACCAGGGGATGGAATTCAAAAAATACAATGTCAAAGATGGGCTGATTGTACAGCACTTGAAAAAGGCAGGATTTTTGGTAGGTGCAATCACCGGCCGTGCTTCCCAAGTGGTAGAAAATCGCTGCGAGGAGCTGCGCTTTGACTTCCATTACCATGGCGTGAAAGACAAGTTTAAGAAGCTGTCCGAACTCCTTGAAACCATGGAGCTGACCCTTGACGAGGTAGCTTACCTTGGAGATGACTTGATTGACCTGCCTGTTTTGACTAAGGTAGGTTTGTCTATCGCACCAGCCGATGCCTTGCCCTATGTTTGTGCTGCGGTAGATTATGTGTCTCCCCTGTCTGGAGGCAAAGGTGTTTTTCGTGAGGCGGCGGACCTCCTCCTACACGCCAAAGGCCAACTGGTTCCTTTGATTGAAACTTTAGCCAAAAAAGAAGCATGATACGAACAACACAGCTTATGAAAATCCGCGAGGGCGTAGTCCTTGGAGGAGACAAGCCCATCCTTTTTTCCGGTCCTTGTGCCGTAGAGAGCTATGATATCTGTTTGGAGATTGGCACAAAAGTAAAGGCCTGGGCAGAAGCGCATGGCTTTTCTTACGTATTCAAAGCCTCTTTTGACAAAGCCAACCGAACCTCGTCCAACTCTTTTCGAAGCATTGGCATGGATGCCTCCTTGGAGGTATTGCAGCGGGTAGGCAAGGCGCTGGATGTGCCTTTGGTAACCGATATTCACGAAAGCTACCAGGCAGCAGAGGTTGCCCAAGTGGTGGATGTGCTGCAGATCCCGGCCTTTTTATGCCGGCAGACAGATTTGCTGTTGGCTGCTGCCGAAACGGGCAAAGCCGTGAAGATCAAACGCGGGCAATTTATGGCGCCCGAAGACATGCAATATGCCGTGAGTAAGGTACGTGCCGCGGGCAACGACAACGTCTGCTTGACAGAGCGGGGATTTTCCCTAGGCTACCACAACCTTGTCGTAGACATGCGTGGCCTACCCATCATGAGGCAGTTTGCCCCTGTAGTATTTGACATCACCCACTCTGTACAGCAACCTGGCGGTCAGGGAGGAAGTAGCGGAGGGCAGCGTGAGTTTGCCCCGATTTTGGCCAGAGCTGCGGCTGCTACGGGCATCGATGGCTTCTTTATCGAGACGCACCCTGAGCCTAGCAAGGCGCTAAGCGACGGGCCCAACTTGATCCCTTTGCACCGTATGGGGGATTTCCTTCAGATGTTGAAGGCTTCCTGGGAGCTAGGGCGTAGCTACCAAGACTTCTCAGTGGAGTAGCTAACCTACTTAAGCACTTAACGAAAGGGCAGGAGTTTTCTTCTGCCCTTTTTTTGGCTCATTCTCATGATTAAAATCAGCTTACCTCTTGATTTTCAGTGCTCTTCTACGGATGCTGCTGGATTTAGCGTAGGTTGTGAGCCGGAAATAAAGTCATTAGGAGGTATCGCATGTACTGCAACAGTCAAGGAGGAAAAAGTGCTTTTATTGGGTTTCTATTATTTTTTATCGTCCAGCCCAGTCAAGGGCAGGCATTTCAGGAGGAGCTACGGCAAACCTTAGAAAAATCTACGCAAGAAAGCCCAGCAATGCTTCGTGGCAATAGGCTCCTCAAGTTGGAGGAGGCATATCCCTTTTATGCGCAGCGCAATTTTGATCCCATCTGGTCTGCAGCGGGCAGGTTGACCGAGTTGGCCTACGAATTCCGCTTTGAACTCCGCCAATCCAAGTACGATGGGCTTCAGCCTGCCAGTTACCACCTCGGTTTGATCGATGCGTTTGTGGCTACGGTGGAGAAAAAAGAGGCAGCAAAGGAGGTTTTGCTTCCCAAAGAACTCGCAGAGCTAGACCTCCTGTTGACGGATGCGTTTTTTGCCTTGGTTGAAGATTTGGAACTAGGTAAGGTCAATCCAGAAAGGCTGCAGGCCAGGTGGTCGATTCCGCGAAAGCGCAGTGCTCTAGGGTACGATAGTCTTCTGACACAGGCATCACGGACGCGGGCATTGCGCAGCCAGCTTGCGGCCCTCTACCCAAAGACACCCAGCTATGAAAAAGGTAAATTACTTTTGCGCCAGCTAGAGGAGCGTACCAAGGAAGAGATCAACTGGAAGCCAATCAAATCGGACAGGGTCCTACGCCCTGGAGACTCCAATGTTCTAATTCCCCAAGTTCGTGAGCGGCTGGCATTTTGGGGATACCCTGCAGTGGTGCTACGCACCGATGCCAAAATGTATGATTCCCTTTTGCTGCAGCAGGTGCTTGCCTATCAAGCAGATAGGGGAGTCAAGGTGGATGGGGTCTTGGGACAGGGCACTTTCTCGGCCCTCAACGAATCCCCTAAGCAGCTGATGGATAAGGTACGAGTCAACTTAGAGCGCATGCGCTGGATTCCTGAGCACTTTTTCCAAGGTGAGGCAGTGCTCGTTAACGTGCCTAGCTTCCAGTTGGTGTACCGCAAAGGGGCAGACACCTTATTTACGACCAAAGTCATCGTCGGGACCATCAAGCATCAAACGCCTGTTTTTACTGCCTCCTTGAGCTACTTGGTATTTAGTCCATATTGGAATATTCCTCCTTCCATTGCTCGAAACGAAACACTTCCTGCCATCAGAAAAAATGCGGGCTACCTACAGCGAAATAACATGGAAGTGGTGAATGCCGCGGGGCATCCTCTGTCACCGTCTCAGGTCAACTGGAATGCAAAACCCTTTCCTTACCTCATCCGACAAAAGCCAGGAGAGAGCAATGCCTTGGGCCAGGTCAAATTCATGTTTCCTAACCCCAATAATGTCTACCTGCACGATACGCCGGCCAAACAGCTGTTTGAGCAGGATATCCGCACGTTTAGCCACGGCTGTATTCGCATGCAGCAGCCACGAGATTTTGCGGAGCTACTGCTAAAAAATAGTGAAAGTTGGACAAGTGAAAAAGTGGGACTGGCCATGGGTCAAAGCAAAGAGGAAATTGTCAACCTGCCTTACAAAATTCCTGTGGGCATCGTTTACTTTACTTTTTTGATGGATGCAGGCGGTCAACCACGCTTTTTTGCGGACGTGTATCGTCGTGATGCCGAGCTACTGGCCCTGCTAGGCAGGTAGGGTGGATTGCCAAAACCTAGACTGCTGCAGGTAGCTTGGATCCTTGCCGTAGATGAACAACAGGGAGCCATCTTTGATTAGTCGGATCAGGTTAGCTGCAAGTGCTTCTGGTACTGCTGGACAGCCGAAACTTCGCCCTAATCTTCCTCCTAAGGCGGCTATTTCTTCACTGGCATAGGATGCGCCATGAATGACAATGGCCCGGTTGCGGGCTTGGTCGTTAATTCCTTTTTCTAGGCCATCCAAACGCAAGGAGTAGCCGTTTTTCCCCTGGTATGTTTCTGCAGTTTTGTAAAAGCCCAAGCTGCTTTGGTAAGATTCTGGACGGTTGGAAAAATGTTCCGCTAG
This sequence comes from Algoriphagus sp., assembly GCA_044237325.1. GTDB lineage: Bacteria > Bacteroidota > Bacteroidia > Cytophagales > Cyclobacteriaceae > Algoriphagus. Next base: position 6,493 of record JBIIFN010000001.1, on the reverse strand, counting down.
GAGTTGGCCTGAGTTGCGGCCATGTGCCACGACGGTGTGAAGTAGTATTTTTTCCTGGGCCATGTCGATAATCCAGAGCCTCTTTTTGTTGGAGGGTAGCGAAAAATCAATCACTGTCAACACTTGGTTTTTAAGTTCGTTCTTTAGCTGGTTGTAGCCGCTTAGCGCTACCTCCAGGGCCTGTAATGAAGGGGGCTGGGAATGAGACTGCCCAAGCTGCTCGAGAAGCAGTTGACCTTGATTATTCAGGGATGGACTATGGGGCAGGCTTGTCCTTCCTTCGGAAAATCCTAGAATGGAGAGCACCCAAAAGATTGGGAAGAAAAAACTAGTTCCTAAAGACATATGGGGGCGTTAAGGTCTTGTTGCATAAGGGGTTTAACTTAGTCCTTACACAAAGAGTTCCCGTTTTCTTCGCTCATTTAGAAAACTTAACAAACCCATTTTCCCAAGGGTAGTGAAGCAGTATTCCTTTTTGACCGGGGAAAGATTATGCCTATTTTTGCAATGAACAGCCAAATTAAGTGGTTGACCTGCAACGAATTGATTTTTTGTTTAATAAATATCCATAAGAAATTAAACAAAAATTGAATTTCTTCTGTTCCTACACCAATGAAAGTATCGATCTTCCGCAAGGAGCATTTTAACGCCGCGCACCGCCTCTTCAATTCGACCTGGTCGGATGAAAAGAACAATGAAGTGTTTGGTAAGTGTAATAACCCCAACTACCACGGTCACAATTACGATTTGATCGTGCAGTTGATAGGGGAAATTGATCCCGACACCGGCTATGTGTTTGATACCAAGGTATTGAGTGACCTGATTAAGACGCACGTCCTAAATAAATTTGACCACAAAAACTTAAACTTAGATACCGTTGAATTCAAAACCCTCAATCCTTCTACTGAAAATCTAGCAGTAGTGATCTGGAATATCTTGAGGGCACAAATTGATCGGAAATACGAAATTATCGTACGACTCTATGAAACAGAAAGAAACTATGTTGAATACAATGGGAATTAATAGTGTGGGTGCCTCTTTTGAGGAGATTGGAGACGAGCACGTAGGTACATCTTTTGAGACACCGTTGAGAGACGATGCCTTCAAAATGGACGATGACCTCAAAGTGGAGTTAATCGAAAAGCATTTTAAAGAGATCATGCACATCCTTGGGCTCGATCTGAGTGATGATAGCCTGAAGGGCACGCCTCACCGTGTAGCCAAAATGTATGTCAAGGAAGTATTTGCGGGTCTCAATCCAAAAAATAAGCCAGAGCCGAAGCTATTCGAAAATAAGTACAAGTACAGCGAAATGCTTGTGGAGAAGGACATTACCTTCCACTCACACTGCGAGCACCACTTTGTACCCATCTATGGCAAAGCACACGTGGCCTATATTTCAAACGGCAATGTAATTGGCCTTTCCAAAATCAACCGCATCGTACAGTACTACTCCAAGCGCCCACAAGTGCAGGAGAGACTTACCATGCAGATCGGCAACGAGCTAAAAGAAATCTTGGGTACAGAGGATGTAGCCATCATCATGGATGCATACCACATGTGTGTTAGCTCCAGAGGTGTCAACGATACCAATAGCTCCACGGTCACTTCGTTCTACTCCGGAAAATTTGAAACAGACGAGCAAAGCCGCAACGAGTTTTTGAAGTACTTGAGCTTGAAGAAATAAGCATGAATTTACCAGCGGAAGATGAACTCTCTGCTGTTTCAATACGCGTAACTAAACCAACGAAGAGCCCTGCGAAAAAAAGCAGGGTTTTTTTGTGCCCATCGCAAACAAATTTTAGACGAGTTGATTTTACCTAAAACCAATAGAAAATGAAGGGAATGAACATAGTGCTTGTGGGAGGAAACTCCGGAATAGGAAAAGCTTTGGCTACGCAGTTGCAAGAAAGTGGCGCCACCTTATTTATGTATTCCAAAAGCGGGGAGGGGACCACGGCGGTAGACTTTAGTGAAGATTTTGATACCCTTCCTGGACTCCCTGAAGTGATTGATGGCGTGGTGTACTGCCCGGGTACGATCAACTTAAAGCCCTTTCACCGGATCACCATCGCAGAGTTTAAGCAAGAGATGGATGTCAACTTTTTTGGCGCTGTACGCCTTCTTCAGGCCTGCTTGAAAGGATTAAAAAAGTCCGCCAATCCTTCCGTAGTACTTTTCAGCACCGTGGCAGTGCAAACCGGCATGGGCTTTCATGCGGGCATCGCTTCGGCAAAAGGAGCCATCGAAGGGCTAACCCGCTCCTTGGCCGCAGAGTGGGCGCCTAGCAAGATTCGCGTCAATGCCATCGCTCCCTCATTAACAGAGACACCACTAGCCGCCGCCTTACTTTCTAGTCCAGAGCGAAAAGAAGCTTCCGACAAGCGACATCCCTTGGGTCGAGTAGGTACTCCTGAAGACATTGCCGAAGCCACTGCGTTTTTGTTGTCTTCAAAATCGGCTTGGATGACGGGACAAATAATTCATGTGGATGGCGGTATGGCACATCTCAAATAATTTGAAAACAATTTCTTATTTTTGAGAGTCTATAGTACGGGTATGGTCCCGAGAAGAAAGCGCTGTGATTATGAAGACACCACCTGAATCATTTCTACTCTTTAAAGAGGAATTGAGAAAGGCCCAACTAGAGAAGGAAAGGCTTAGACTGTATTACGAGCAACAGTTGACGGAGGTCAATCAAGAGCTGTATCGACTCAAGGAACAGATTCAGTCCCAACAGGACATGATGCGAACCACCTTAGAGTATGCTTCCAACCTAGAGATTCGGTTGACGGAAGTAAAAGAAGAGGTAGCGCAAACCACCTCCAAAAACAGAAACTCAGTTTATTAACCCCAAAAATCTAAGCCATGAACGAGACTGCATTTTCTCCAGTAATTCTAGATTTCAAACTTGCCTTTGAGCAGCGCTATGTCAAAGTATGGGAAAATAGCGCTAGAAAAACCATCATCTGTGAACTACTAGCCGATTACGTGCCCATTGAGGATTTTAAAGAAGCCTTTGGGGAGATTGGCAGATTAGTGGAAGCAGGTGACTTTGAGAAGTTTATTTTTGATAAAAGAGCCTTACGCGCCTTTCACCAGCCTACCATGGAGTGGTATTTTATCCATTGGAAAAAAGAAATGCTGGGCTACGGAGTAAAGACTCACCGCAAAATTTTACCTGCGGAAAAGTGGTTTGAAAAGATGGTTCACATCGCCAAAGCACAAATCCTCACGCAATATCCAGACAACATCATCGATCAACTGGACATCGCCTATTGCGATACCGTTGAGGAAGCAATCTGGAGCTAATGCGACAGTTTGATGCCACCCAGCTGGCCTCCCTTGATGCGTCTTTTCGGAAAAATCTAATCAACAGCCTGCCTGGCTACAAGCCCTTGCATTTGATTGGTACTAAAAGCGCTGCAGGCATCCCTAATCTGGCACTTTTTTCCCAAATCATCCACCTTGGGGCAGCTCCTCCGTTAATTGGGATCTTATTTCGTCCACATACAGTCAAGCGCGATACGCTAGAAAATATTCTAGCCACTGGGCAGTTTACCCTCAACCAGGTAGTTGCCGAAACGAAAGTCGCTGCACACTGGACCTCCGCCAATTGGGAAGGAAACGAGTTTGCCGCTACAGGCTTCACCGAAGTGTATCGAGCGGGTTGTTTAGCCCCCTTTGTGGAAGGCAGTCCTGTGCAGCTCGCCTGTAGCTATATTGAATCCCAAACACTCGCCGTTAACCAAACGGTGCTACTAATTGCATCCATCGATCAGGTCTTTGTAGACGAAAAAGGCCTCCGTGAAGACGGTACCCTAGATCTCAATGCCCTCGGCACGCTTGCGGTATCTGGTTTGGACGAGTACCACAGCGGTCAGTCCCTCGGCAGACTTTCCTATGCTAAGCCGGGGATTCTTCCCACCGAATTGTAAGCTGATTTTTGGCCCATGAACCTGCTCGAACTCACGGAATTTGGTTTGTATTGCCCTCCAGCGGGAATTTTCATCGATCCTTGGCGGCCTGTAGAAAAAGCAGTCATTACGCATGCTCATGCAGATCACGCCCGCAGAGGGATGAAGCAGTACCTCGCACATGCGCAGTCCAAGGAAGTCATGAAGCTTCGCTTGGGAAAAGACATTCAACTACAAACTATGTGCTACGGGGAGACGGTACAGCTCAATGGAGTTAGCCTTTCTCTGCATCCTGCAGGGCATATCCCGGGTTCCGCCCAGGTACGATTGGAATACCAAGGCAAAGTGGCTGTGGTGAGCGGGGACTATAAGGTTGAGGATGATGGGCTTTCTACGCCATTTGAACCCGTCAAATGCCATGAGTTTGTGTCCGAATGCACTTTCGGAATGCCGATTTACGACTGGGAACCGCAAGCAGAAGTATTCAAACAGATTAACGATTGGTGGAAGAACAATGCAGCCCAGGGGCTGAATTCCGTTATTTTTGCCTACTCCTTGGGCAAAGCCCAGCGTATCTTGACGCACCTGCAACCTGAAATTGGGGAAATTTTTGTGCATGGGGTGATCGCTAATACCAACGAGGCATTGGCGGCAGATGGGCTAGCCTTACCCAATTACATCCGTGTAAACCAAGACTTGCCAAAGTCTTCCTTCAAAGGGGCGCTCATTATTGCTCCTCCCGCGGTTATGAATGGCCCTTGGCTAAAGAAATTTTCCCCTTACCGCAGCGCCAATTGCTCAGGCTGGATGAATGTGCGTGGCATTCGTCGCCGTAGTTCGCTCGATCATGGATTTGTGCTGTCAGACCATGCGGACTGGAAGGGCTTGATAACAGCAATCCACGCCACAGGTGCAGAAAAAGTGTATTTGACGCACGGTAGCACTGCTATTTTTGGCAAATTTCTCCAAGAGGAAAAAGGAATTGATGCCGTGGCGCTTGAGACCCTCTTTGGGGAAGAGGAAAAGGATTGAAAAACGGTCCCTAGACATACCTTATTTTTATTCCCAGGTCTTGCTTTTCTTTTTCACTGCTATTCCCAATTCTTTCCGTCTATCTTGTTTTTATTTTTAAGTTAACTCACTGAAAAACTAGTAGTTAAAAGCATTAATTAGGGCCTCGGTTCAAAATTTTCTCCTTTGGTTTTAGCAAGCGGTTGGCAGTGCTTACCTTTGCGCATGGCCGAACAAATCCTCATCCTAGATTTTGGCTCCCAGTACACTCAGTTGATTGCGCGACGCGTACGCGAGCTGAATGTATACTGCGAGATTCACCCCTACAATAAAGTTCCAAAAATCACCTCTGACATCAAGGGAATCATCCTTTCGGGATCTCCCTGCTCGGTAAGAGATGCAGGTTCTCCTGACTTGGACCTTGATGCTTTTCGTGGTAAACTGCCCCTCTTGGGTGTGTGCTACGGCGCCCAGTTGCTAGCAAGCAAGTACGGGGGAGAGGTATTGCCTTCCACCATTCGGGAATATGGACGGGCCAACTTGGACCACATCGACCTAAGCCAAGACTTACTCAAGGAAATGACCCAAGGTTCTCAAGTGTGGATGTCTCATGGAGATACCATCAAGGAAGTTCCTGCAGGCTTTGAAGTGATTGCAAGCACGGAATCTGTTCGTGTAGCTGCTTTCAAAGTGGCAGGAGAGCTCACCTATGGCATCCAGTTTCACCCCGAAGTGACGCACTCACTGGAGGGTAAAAACTTACTTCGCAACTTTGTGGTAGGTATTTGCGGTTGTATGCAAGATTGGACTTCAGATACCTTCATCGATACCACTGTGGCGGAATTGAAAGCCAAGATCGGATCGGATAAGGTGGTATTGGGCCTTTCCGGAGGTGTAGATTCTTCGGTGGCTGCAGTACTGATCCATAGAGCCATTGGCGAGCAGCTGACCTGCGTTTTTGTAGATAATGGCCTACTAAGAAAAAATGAATACGAGGAAGTACTCGACTCGTACATGCACTTGGGATTGAACGTGATCGGTGTTGATGCAAAGCAGCGTTTTTACGATGCCTTGGCGGGATTGACCGATCCAGAAGCAAAACGCAAAGCCATTGGCCGCGTGTTTATCGAAGTATTCGACGACGAAGCACATAAAATTGATGGGGTGAAATGGCTAGGCCAAGGCACCATCTATCCAGATATCATTGAGTCAGTGTCTGTCAAAGGACCATCCGCGACAATCAAGTCACACCACAATGTGGGTGGCTTACCGGACTTCATGAAGTTGTCTGTGGTAGAGCCCTTGAATACCTTGTTTAAGGACGAGGTGCGTGTGGTAGGTAGAGGACTTAATATCCCAGAAAAAATCATCGGAAGACATCCTTTCCCAGGTCCGGGATTGGCTATCCGTATTTTGGGTGACATCACCGAGGAGAAAGTGAAGACGCTACAGGAAGTGGATTACATTTTTATCCAAGGATTGAAGGATCATGGTTTGTACAATCAGGTCTGGCAGGCAGGCGCCATCTTGCTTCCTATCCAATCGGTAGGGGTGATGGGAGACGA
>JBIIFN010000209.1:0-3504 GCA_044237325.1 Algoriphagus sp. | reverse complement strand
AAATTAATCCCCAACCCCAAGACGAGCGCTTGGCACTGCGAACAGCACCCAAAATATTCAAGGAAACCTGCCAAATCAACTGGCAAGACTCCTCCGAAGCGATCCACAACCTGGTACGTGGCCTTTCGCCCTACCCAGGCGCTTGGACCACCTTCCAAGGCAAAACGTTTAAAATCTTCGCTTCCAGCCCTTCCGAAGGCTCCCTTTCAGGCAAAGCCCCCGGAGAATGGGCCAGCGACTACAAAACCTTCCTCCGCTTCCAGTGTGGTACAGGTAGCTTGACCGTGCTTCAGCTGCAGTTGGAAGGGAAAAAGCGCATGTCGGTAGAAGAGTTTTTGCGGGGACTAAATCCCTGAGGCTATAAACCCAAATCCACCGCCTAATTCTATCTAGAAGGAGCGCTGGAGATTTTGGGGCTTTTCATCGTATTCCAAAACAAAGCAGGTAAATTCATCCTCAAATCAAGGCTTGTGAAAATCTCTTTACTCGTAGCAAAAGCAAAAAACCAAGTGATCGGAAAAGACAACCAGCTCATCTGGAAATTGTCCGCCGACCTCAAACGCTTCAAAAACCTCACCACAGGGCATTACCTACTTATGGGCCGCAAGACCTACGACTCTCTGGGGAGGCCGCTACCCAACCGTACGCATTTGATTATCACCCGAAACCCTGATTTTGAGGCACCTGAGGGACATCATGCCTTTCATTCGGTGGAAGAAGCCATCATCTTTTGCACCAAACTCAACCTTGACAAATTATTCGTCATCGGTGGAGGTCAGATTTACAGCGAGGCACTACCTCTCTGCGATCAACTCGAAATCACTGAGGTAGATGCTAGTCCTGAAGGAGATACCTTTTTCCCCGAAATCGATCCCCAAGTTTGGAAAGAGACGGAGCGGGAGGAATTTCCTGCAGACGAGAAAAATGAGTATCCCTACGCCTTTGTTTCCTACGAAAAAAGATAAGCCATGACCAAGTCCGTCCTCTGGATCACGGGTGCATCCTCCGGAATTGGGGAGGCTGTCGCCAAAAAATACGCCAAAGAAGGCCATCTCCTCATCTTATCGGCCAGGAATATACAGGAGCTCGAGCGAGTTCAACGCGCATGCGCAAATCCAGAAAATGTCCGCGTCCTCGCACTTGACCTGACCCAGTCGGAGACCTTTACCGACAAGGTGGCGACTGCCATTTCCTTCTTTGGACAGGTGGATGCCCTGCTGCACAACGGCGGCATCAGCCAACGATCGCTGATTAAAGAAACGAGTTTGGCTGTTGACCGCAAGCTCATGGAAGTCAACTACTTCGGTACAGTTGCGCTGACCAAAGCGGTGCTCCCCCATTTTATCGAAAGAAAAAAAGGACACTTTGGCGTGGTCACCTCCCTCGTCGGGACGTTTGCCTCCCCCTACCGATCCTCCTACGCCGGTGCCAAGCACGCCTTGCACGGTTTTTTTGATACCCTACGTGCGGAACATTTCGCCGATGGGATCACAGTAACGCTCATTTGCCCTGGCTTTATTCGTACGCAAGTTTCCATCAATGCCGTCACCGGCGACGGCAGCCCACTTGGACAGATGGACCAGGCACAAGACCAAGGCATGTCTCCAGAAGCCTGCGCAGAGCAGCTTTTTCGGGCCATGCAAAAGCAAAAAGAGGAAGTGTACATTGGCGGAAAGGAAACCCTCGCCGTCTACTTGAAGCGCTTTTTCCCTGGTCTTTTCTCTCGTATCCTTCGCACCGCAAAGGTCAGATAACCGCAACTATGGCTACAGTAAACGCAGAAATCATCGCCATCGGAGACGAGCTTCTCTATGGTCAAATCGTAGATACCAATTCCCACTGGATCAGCCAGGAGCTAGATGCCCTAGGCGTACGTGTGGTGCGTAAAACTACCGTCGGAGACAACCGCAGCGATATCCTTGCTGCCTTTGCCGAAGCAGCCTCACGCGCACACCTGATCCTCATCACGGGTGGACTAGGGCCCACACAAGACGACCTCACCAAGCCACTTCTAGCGGAGTATTTTGGCTGTGACATTGTGGAAGTTCCCGAAGCAGTAGAAGCCGTTACGTCTTATTTCGCACGTCGCGGCAGGGCAATGACGCCCCTCAACATCCTGCAAGGACACTTGCCCACCTGCTGCACCTACGTGCCCAATCCCGTAGGCACCGCTCCAGGCATGTGGTTTGAGCAAAAAGGCTGCTTCTGGATGTCCATGCCAGGTGTACCCCACGAGATGAAAAAGCTCATGAAGGACTTTGTACTTCCCAAGCTCCCCCAAATCTTTGACCTGCCTGTTATCTACCACAAACTCATCAAAACAGCAGGCATAGGCGAATCTTGGCTAGCCGACTTGATCAAAGACTGGGAAAATGCACTCCCTAGTCATATCCGTTTGGCTTATCTTCCTTCCTTGGGCCACGTCAAACTTCGCCTCACGGCCTTTGGTACACAAGAGGCAACCCTGGCCGAGGAAGTGGCTACACAAATCCAACAGGTGCTCCCGCTGATTGAAAAGTACGTGTATGGCTATGACGAGGAAACCTTAGAAACAGCCATTGGCAAACTTTTGAAGAATGCGGGGAAAACGATAGCTTTAGCTGAAAGTTGCTCTGGGGGCTATGTCTCCCACCTGATCACGACGGTGCCAGGGAGCTCCAGTTATTTCCAGGGGGCAGTGGTCCCCTACCACAATGCCTTCAAGACAAGCATCCTCGGAGTGCCTCAAACTACCTTGGAGCAACATGGTGCTGTAAGTGAAGAAACAGTGGCAGCGATGGCCACAGGTGTGCGAAACTTGTTTGGCGCCGACTACGGTCTTGCCAGCAGCGGTATCGCTGGGCCAGATGGTGGATCCGAAGAAAAACCCGTGGGAACCGTCTGGATTTCCTGCGCAGGACCTCAAGGCGTGGAGAGCAGAATGCTGCAATTGACCCAAGACCGAATGCTAAATATTCAATTAACTGGCGTTTCTGTTTTGAATTTGTTAAGAATTTGCTTTAATCAGTCAAGCAAATAAAATTTTATTCCGATGGTTTGGGAAGCAGTTCAATAAAATATAATTTTATATCTTGAATTTAAACCCAATTAAATTATCTCAATTCCTATGGCAAGTGTAGAAATGCTGATGCCCAAGATGGGCGAAAGTATCATTGAAGGTACGATCCTCACCTGGCTGAAGAAAGAAGGGGATGTGATCGAAGCAGACGAATCGGTGCTGGAAGTAGCCACAGACAAAGTGGATACCGAAGTACCTGCCACCCACGGTGGTATTTTGAAAAAGATCCTAGCCAAAGAAGGTGACGTTGTCGCTGTTGGTGCGGCCATTGCACTCATCGAAACAGTCGATGCCACGACTGCTGCTCCAAAAGCTACTCCAGCTGTCCCTACAGCAAAAGAAGAAGTAATTCAAGCGGCACCTGCGCATACTGCTACCTTGCTAGCCACAGAGGAGCCTAGTTCCGAAATCAGCACTGAAAACGGTCGTTTTTATTCTCCTTTAGT
>JBIIFN010000175.1:0-4448 GCA_044237325.1 Algoriphagus sp. | reverse complement strand
TTGGTAGATGCAGTGTCATTTACAGAGGCGGAAGCCATCCTGTACGACCGCTTAGGTTCTCAGATTCGCGGAGATTTTCAGGTAACAGGTATCAGCAAAAGCAACATCGTGGATGTGTTCTTTTACGACGATGCCGACATTTGGCACAAGTGCAAGGTGAGCTACCTCGTGGCAGATGCGGACAGCGGCAAGGAAAAAAAGGTGACGCAATACATGATTGTAACGGCAGAAGATGTCAAGCAAGCCTACGACCGAATCCAGGAAAGCTTAAGCAATATGCTCGTGAGTTTCCGCGTGCCGGACATCACAGAAAGCCCCATACTTGACGTCTTTCCTTTTGAGAAAGCCGAAGTGACCCCAGATCTACCTCCTGGGAATTTCAAGCCCGTCAGCCAAGAACTGGAAGACTAAAACAAAACGGCCCACTAACTAGCGGGCCGTTTTTTTTAATCCAATGGAGTTGCGCCCTGATGGGCAATCACAAAGGTAATTAGATCATCTACCGAGAGTTCCGCCCGCTGAGAAGCATCGTCAATGTCCTCTCTGCTCACCTGAGCTGCAAAGGTTTTGTCTTTTAGGCGCTTTTTCACCCCTTTCACTTCCATTCCAGCATAGCCTTCTGGACGCATGAGAGAGTAGGCATGTACCAGGCCACTCAGCTCGTCAAAAGCATAGAGCATTTTGTCCATACGCGTACGCGGCTCCACACCGAAGTAGCGAGGTCCGTGTGAAGCGATAGCTCGGATGATTTCCGGATCGATCTCCCTCGCTTCGAGTTCCTCCACAATCTTTTTGCAATGCAGGCTTGGCCATTGATCCCAATCTGCATCGTGGAGCAGACCAGCCAGGTGCCACTTATGTGCCTCAGTCTCCTCGTATCCCAAGGATATGGCGTAGGACTTCATCAGGTGGCCTACCTGCTTCATATGCACTTTTAAGCGCTCGTTGATCACCCAGGCATTCAAAAGCTCGTGCGCCTGATCTAAGGTGAGTACCTTGCCTTTGTTTTTTGGATCGCCAAATTCTTGGCGGTGTAAGTTTAAGGGGATGTCTTGCATCTTACTAGCTAGCAATAGGGTGAAGCAATACTTATTTTCTGTAGAGGTTATCATTCATTCGGCCCTCTCACAAAACTAGTTCAGGTAACCTAGGCGTTCCTGATTTTCCATTTTGCCTTGAGGTAGCCCCAAACTAGGTTGGGGCTTAGGGCTTTTTTCCACGAGATGCCTCCATCATGTCCCACATTTCTTGGGGTATCATTTCCAAATTATTGAATTCGCCCGCACCTTTTAGCCATTCCCCACCATCGATGGTGATGACATCGCCATTGACGTAGGCAGAAAAATCAGAAATCAGGTAGGCCGCCAAGTTGGCTAGTTCCTGGTGTACCCCTACTCGTCCGACAGGCACCTTCTTGGCGGGGTCAAACTTTTTGACCAAATCACCCGGAAGCAACCTGCTCCAAGCACCTTCTGTAGGAAATGGCCCTGGTGCGATGGCATTAGATCGAATACCATACTTGGCCCATTCCACCGCAAGGGAGCGCGTCAATGCAAGCACACCTGCCTTAGCGGCAGCTGAAGGCACGACGTAGCCCGACCCTGTCCAGGCGTAGGTGGTCACAATATTTAAAAACACGCCAGGCTGCTTGGCAGCAATCCAGTGCTTGCCTGCAGTGAGTGTCACCTGGGAAGTTCCTTTTAAGACAATGTCCAACACCGTATTGAAGGCATTGGCGGAAAGGCGTTCGGTAGGGCTGATGAAGTTACCCGCCGCATTATTGAGCACGCCATGGATCTCCCCAAAAGCAGCAATGCATTGTGCCCACATGGATTCCACTTGCTCGATATCTCTGACATCACAGACGATAGGAATTACCTTACCGCCGGACTTAGCCATCATTTCCTTGGCTGTTACTTCCAAGACTTCTAGCTTACGAGACGTAATGGCTAGGTTGGCACCCAGCTCCAAAAAATATTCTCCCATGGCTCGGCCTAGGCCGGTTCCTCCCCCAGTTATCAAGATGTTTTTGCCCTTCAAAGAGCCTTCGCGGAGCATTCCTTCGGTATAGTTCATGTGCTTCTTCTTATTTTTTTTTGAATATAGTCCCCTTTAAACCAATTGAAAAGAAAAAAGGAGCTCAAATGAGCTCCTTTTTTGAAAGATTGAAACTATTAAAGGTTAATCACCCTGCTCGCCTACGGTAAGTAGGACTTTGGCAGGTGAGACCTTAGTATCTATAATACTCTGGCTTGAACGGACCTTTCACTTCCACGCCGATGTACTTGGCTTGGTCGTCGGAAAGCGTGTCTAGCTGTACGCCCAATTTGGCCAAGTGCAAGAAGGCAACCTTCTCGTCCAAGTGCTTTGGAAGTACATATACTCCAGGGGTATAACTCTTGTAGTTTGCCCATAGCTCTAGTTGTGCCAACGTCTGGTTGGTGAAGGAGTTGGACATCACGAAGGATGGGTGACCTGTAGCGCAACCCAAGTTCACCAAGCGACCTTCCGCCAAGATGATGATCTCTTTACCGTCTACCTCGTAAATATCTACCTGTGGCTTGATCACGTTTTTGGTGTGGCCATAGTTGCCGTTCAACCACGCCATGTCGATCTCGTTGTCAAAGTGGCCAATATTACACACAATCGCCTTGTCCTTCATTGCCTTGAAGTGAGCACCAGAGATGATGTCTTTGTTGCCAGTGGCTGTTACCACGATGTCAGCTTCCTGGATCGCATCGGCCATCTTTTTCACTGCAAAGCCGTCCATAGCAGCCTGTAGCGCACAGATTGGGTCGATTTCAGTGACGATTACACGTGCACCTGCACCTTTAAGTGAAGCAGCAGAGCCTTTTCCTACGTCGCCGTATCCAGCCACAACAGCTACTTTACCAGCCATCATCACGTCGGTTGCACGACGGATGGCATCTACTAGGGATTCCTTACAGCCGTACTTGTTGTCAAACTTGGATTTGGTTACCGAGTCGTTTACGTTGATAGCAGGCATAGGAAGTGTGCCGCTTTTCATACGCTCATATAGACGGTGTACACCCGTAGTGGTTTCTTCAGAAAGACCACGGATGGCAGCGATAAGTTCTGGGTATTGATCAAGTACCATGTTGGTCAAGTCACCACCGTCATCTAGGATCATGTTGAGCGGCTGCTGGCCTTCGCCAAAAAATAGCGTTTGCTCGATGCACCAGTCAAATTCCTCTGCTGTTTGTCCCTTCCAAGCATACACCTGGATACCCGCAGCAGCGATGGCCGCAGCAGCGTGGTCTTGGGTAGAGAAAATGTTACAAGAAGACCAGGTCACCTCAGCGCCAAGGGCAACCAACGTTTCGATCAATACGGCAGTTTGGATGGTCATGTGAAGACAGCCGGCCACGCGAGCACCTTTGAGGGGCTGTGATGGGCCAAACTCAGTGCGAAGAGCCATCAATCCTGGCATTTCGGCTTCTGCCAAACGAATTTCTTTTCTTCCCCACTCAGCGAGGGAAATGTCCTTTACTTTAAAAGGGATGTAGGTTTTGGTAGACATACTATATGTGAATTGTTAAAAATTTTAAGGGGTTAACTAGTTGCCTGAATAACTTGTAAGAGGCAGGAAAGTTGGCAAACTAAATTTTTGTCTCAGTTTTCCGCCGCAAAGGTATCGGATAAAATTGAAAATCTGACCTTTAGTTAGAAAATTGGAAACTTAATCTCCTTAATCCCAAAGCTTCGATGCTGCCCATTGGGGAGTTCCAACAGAAGATTACCCGACTCCGTGAGACCTATAATTTTACCAGCCAAGTCTTCTTCACCTTCGATAAAGACGGCATTCTGCCCAAACAAGTACAGGTGATGCAGGTATTCCGCCTTGATGTCGGCATATTTTCCTTTTTTGAGGGCGATATAGGCCTGCTCGATAGCCCCGATTAGTAACTTAAAGAGTTCTTCAAGGGAAAACTGACTACCCGTTGCCAAGGAAAGAGAAGTCGCCTGGCTGGTTTGAAACTCCCGCTGGTTGATGTTTAGGCCGATGCCCACCACCGCATACTCCCAGCTGGTGCCGCCCACAAGGTTTTCAATCAATATTCCGCCGATTTTTCCTTGGGCGGGCACCACCAAATCGTTTGGCCACTTTACCTTTAGATCGGGAAGATACTCCTGCACGCATTTGCGGATGGCATTAGAAATGGCCATGTTCAACCAAAACTGTTCGCTTAGGTCCAAGAAATTGGGGCGAAGGATCAATGAAAAAGTGAGGTTTTCTCCAGCTTTTGCCTCCCAAGTATTGCCCCGCTGTCCTTTTCCCTTCGTTTGATGGTCGGTAATGAAGATGCTACCCTCTCCTGCCTTCCCTTGGCGGAGCTCCCCGAGAGCCGTGTCATTGGTGGAGTGACAGTCTGGCAGGAAATGAATATCTTTTCCCAAGAAAAGCGTGTTGGCAAGAATTTTATACA
>JBIIFN010000174.1:0-4456 GCA_044237325.1 Algoriphagus sp. | reverse complement strand
GGATAACCTTACTACCAAATATTATTCTTACTTTTGCGGCTTCAATTAGGCAAACCATGCAGAAAATTCGGAATATCGCGATCATCGCACACGTTGACCACGGTAAAACTACCCTAGTGGATAAAATCATCCACCTCTCAAAAATCTTCAGAGAAAACCAACAATTTGAAGATCTCATCCTGGACAACAATGACCTAGAGCGTGAACGCGGGATCACCATTCTTTCCAAAAACGTATCCGTACGTTACAAAGAACACAAAATCAACATCATTGACACCCCTGGTCACGCCGACTTTGGCGGTGAAGTGGAGCGTGTACTCAAAATGGCAGACGGTGTAATCCTTCTTGTCGATGCTTTTGAAGGCCCAATGCCGCAAACTCGTTTTGTATTGGGCAAGGCTTTGGCCCTAGGCCTAACCCCTATCGTGGTAGTCAACAAGGTAGACAAGGAAAACTGTCGCCCTGACGAAGTATACGAATCCGTGTTTGAACTAATGTTCAACTTGGACGCCACCGAAGAGCAGCTGGAGTTTCAAACCCTATATGGCTCTGCCAAGCAAAACTGGATGGGTCCAGATTGGAAAAATCCTACCGACTCGATCGTACCTCTTTTGGATGCGATCATTGATCACATCCCAGCACCAAAAATTGAAGAAGGTACCTTGCAGATGCAAATTACTTCCTTGGACTACTCCAACTTTGTGGGACGTATTGCCATCGGTCGTATTGCACGTGGCACCATCTCTGAAAACCAGCAGATTGCACTTTGCAAGGCAGACGGATCTATCAAAAAGATGCGTGTGAAAGAACTGCACACCTTCGAAGGTCTTGGTAAATTCAAAGTTCAGACGGTTACCGCAGGTGATATTTGCGCAGTAACCGGTATCGATGACTTCGAAATCGGTGATACCATTGCCGACGTCGACAATCCAGAGGCATTAGCACGTATTTCTATCGACGAGCCAACGATGAACATGCTTTTCACAATCAACAACTCTCCATTTTTTGGCAAGGAAGGTAAATTTGTAACCTCCCGCCACTTGAGAGATCGCTTAATGAAGGAAATCGAAAAAAACTTGGCTCTTCGTGTGGAGCCTACCGACTCTGAAGACCGTTTCTTGGTCTATGGCCGTGGTATCCTTCACTTGTCAGTATTGATCGAAACCATGAGAAGAGAGGGCTACGAACTTCAAGTAGGCCAGCCACAGGTGATTTTCAAAGAAATTGACGGTGTCAAGTGTGAGCCCATTGAAACCCTAGTGGTGGACGTGCCTCAGGAAACTGCCGGTAAAGTAATCGAATTGGCAACTCAACGTAAAGGTGAATTGCTCATCATGGAGCCTAAGGGCGATCTTCAGCACTTGGAGTTTAATATTCCTTCTAGAGGATTGATCGGATTGCGCAACAACGTACTTACCGCTACCCAGGGTGAGGCAATCATGAACCACCGATTCACTGCCTATGAGCCTTTCAAAGGCCCTATCCCGGGTAGAATCAACGGTTCTTTGATTTCCATGGAAGGTGGACAGTGTACTGCGTATGCGATTGACAAACTTCAGGATCGAGGCGTATTCTTCGTTGAGCCAGGTGAAGACCTCTACACGGGCCAGGTAATCGGCGAGCACTCTCGCGACAACGATATCGTAGTCAACGTTCAGAAAGGTAAGAAGCTGACCAACATGCGTGCTTCTGGTTCGGATGACAACGTGCGCATCGCACCTCCAAAGCGTTTCTCTTTGGAAGAATCAATGGAATACATCCAGAAAGATGAGTACCTAGAGATCACACCGAAGTCTATCCGTATGCGAAAAATCTACCTAGACGAAAACGAACGTACTAGAATGGCTAAGAAGGAAGATTAATCTTTCAACTAGTTTAACTACAAGCGCCCTGCTCTTCTCGAGCAGGGCGCTTTCTTTTTGTAGGTAGAGAATAAGTACAGTATAAATAAGGCCTCTTATTAGCTCGAAAATCAACTAAGACTTTCCTCGAACCTAGGTAGACCTTTCCTCAGTAGCGAAGGCTACCGACACCTCACCATTGCTTGTGGATCAGGGACTTTAGGTAGGTGTCGTAGATCCGCACGGCTTCTTGCATCTGGTGTGGACTCAGCGGGGGTAGCTGGCCTGCCCGAATATTCTGCTCCACCTGCTCTATTGAAGAAGCACCAGGAATGACCGTACCCACTTGACGATGCATCAGCACCCAACGGAGCGCTTGCGCACCCAAATCATGGCCTTCAGCAAACTGGCTTTTGAGTTCCTCCACTGCCGCAAAACCCAAGTCCAAAGGCACACCTGAAAAAGTCTCCCCCTTATCAAAAGCCTTGCCTTCACGATTGAAGTACCTGTGATCGTCCTTAGAGAAGGTGCTTTCCGAGGTAATTTTGCCCGTGAGCAAGCCCGAGGCAAGTGGTACACGTACAATCAGACCTACATTTTTTTCCTCTGCCATGGGAAACAATTCCTCGCCTGGCTTTTGTCTAAATAGATTGAAAATCACTTGTATGGAAGAAACCGTCTCGTAGCGCATCGCTAGCATTCCCTCCGCTACACTTTCTACGCTGACACCTGCTGCTGCAATCTTCCCTTCCTGAATCAGGTCCTCAAACAAGCCAAAAATATCGTCTCTCTCATATACCTCCGTAGGTGGACAGTGTAGCTGGATCAAATCCAATTGTTCCAGCCTTACGTTGCGCAGGCTATCCTCGATAAATTTTCGTAGGCGATCTGGGGTATAGCCTGCCGCGGTATGGGGCTGGAGTCTACGCCCACACTTGGTGGCCAGGTATATCTTTTCACTTCGCTCGGAGATTGCCTTGCCCACCGCTGCTTCGCTGAGTCCTCCGTCGTAGACATCGGCCGTATCGACAAAGTTGACCCCTTGATCAAAGGCTGCATGAAGAATCTGCTCTGCTCGTTTTGGATCGAAGGGCTTGCCCCAACCTCCACCTACCTGCCAGGTTCCGAGACCTATCTCTGCGATCTCCCATCCTGTTTTTCCTAACACCCTGTAGTTCATGTGCTCCATTTTAAATTAATGGAAACAAGTTGACTCCTTCTCCCGTTAGCTTGTTCCAGAAAGCAAGATAATTTTTTTATATTTATCCCGCTTCAGAATAATCGCTTGTCATTTAGGGGATGAACTGAGGTAAACCAACGTATGACTACACGTAGAAAGTTTATTCAAACCTTAACTGCTGTCGGTGCGGTTAGCTTGCTTCCCTTTGCCGAAAGCCATTCCACGCCCATGCCTGACCAAAAAATAATCCACCAAGTGTATTTCTGGCTTCACAAAGAAGCTGACTTGGAAGAATTTCTTCGCGACGCAGTCCCTATGCTGGGCCGCTGCAAAGATGTGACCCAGTTTTACATGGGTACTCCAGCGCCCACAGAACGAAGAGAAGTGGTAGACCACAGTTTCCATGTGTCTTGCTCACTATTCTTTGACTCCTTGGCAGGCCAGGCGGCTTACCAACAGGATCCACTTCACTTGGAGTTTATTGCCAAGTATTCTTCCTTTTGGAAATCAGTGAAGGTGTATGACATCCTCTTATAAAACAAGAAACCCAATTTTACGTTTAAAATAAAAATTAGACTACTGCTATGAAAAAATTGATTTGGATAAGCGCTTGGTTGTGGATCGGTTTGTGGTCATGCACACCCACTGAAGAGCCGACTGGAACTACTGACCCGGATAAACCGGTGGTGGATGAAGTAAAAAAAGCCATTGTGGACGTGATGCGTGAATGGTATTTCTGGAATGGACAGCTTCCAACGACCGTTGATTTAACCAAATACTCTTCCAATGCAGCCTTGCTTGACGGAATTATTTTCAAACCCCTCGATCGCTTTTCTTATTTGACTACTCAGGAGGCTTTCAACAATGCATTTGTAGGTAAAAATGCGGGCCATGGATTTGGATTTGCTTTCACAGCAGACGAGAAGCTGTACATTTCCTTCGTATTTGCGGAATCTCCCGCTGGTTTAGATGGCTGGAAAAGAGGCTGGGAAATCACCCAAATCAACGGCAAACCCATCGCCGACTACAAAACATCTTCTGGAGGTTATGACTTCAAGTTGGGTACTTCTGACCCAGGAGTCGTCAACTCCTTTACCTTCAAACTACCGGATGGTACCACGACTACGCGTAGCAACGTGAAGGCGGAATACCAGTCTAACTCGGTTTTGGACCAACGCGTCATTCTTGCTGACAATAAAAAAGTAGGCTACTGGGCCTACCAGAGTTTCAAAGCTACTGCCGGCTTGAGCCCGACTCGAAGTGCCGAAGTACAAACGAGCATGGAGTTTTTCCAAAATCAAGGCGTGCAAGAATTGGTTATCGACCTTCGCTACAATGGCGGTGGCTCTGTGGCCGTTGCAGAACAAATCTGCAACTACCTGATCCAATCCTCAAACAATACCCGATTGATGTACACCAACAAATTGAATGATCT
>JBIIFN010000041.1:0-15936 GCA_044237325.1 Algoriphagus sp. | reverse complement strand
CATCATCGGCGATATCCTCCACTCGAGGGTAGCGCTTTCTAATATTTTTTGTTTGCAAAAACTAGGAGCTGAGGTGCGCGTCTGTGGACCGGTTACCTTGATCCCAAAATACATCGAAAGTCTAGGGGTGAAGGTGGAGCTGGACCTCCACAAAATCCTGGCTTGGTGCGATGTCGCCAACGTGCTTCGTATCCAGTTGGAGCGACAGCAAATCAAGTATTTTCCAAGCCTTCGGGAGTATTCTTTGTACTACGGGATCACTAAAAAGATGCTGGATGGACTCAACAAAGAGATTGTGGTCATGCACCCAGGCCCTATCAATCGAGGGGTGGAATTGAGTTCTGATGCAGCAGACTCTTCGCATTCCATCATCCTAGATCAGGTAGAAAATGGGGTAGCTGTCCGCATGGCGGTACTCTATCTTTTGGCTGGAGCCAAAGGGTAACCGGATAAGGTTAAGTTAGGGATCCTCTCAAAAACGAGGCTGTTTCCATTTGCCACCACCCACGGTAAATCCGAACGTGAATCCAGCGTAATGGTTAACTGCTTCGCCAATAAATGCACCACTTAGATTTTGAAGGTTGCGGTTAGGAACAAAATTATACTCTACTCCCATTCTGAATTTTCTTAACTCTACCCCAGCACGAGCCATTGGGGCCCAAGCAAAGTTTGCTTCCAAGTTGCCAATCTCAGCGGGAGCGGTGTAAGACTGGTCAATTTCAATAGCGCTTAAGGCATAATAGCCCAGACCAGCACCAATATAGGGGGCTACATGAGATTTGCCTGAGTTGAAAAAATGGGTTAGTGTACCAGCTACTGACACATTTCCGCCAACTTCCCCACGGTATTGCTTTTGCATGTTAAAGTAGGTAACATCTTTAGCAAGTCCAGCAAAACCCAAACGCATACCAAAAGCCAACTTATCACTAATTAGGAATTGAGGCTCAAGGTTGACAAGTGCGCCAATTCCCCCATCTTTTGGCATGGCGATGCCGATATCTGTTGAAAATCGGAAGCGACCTTTTTGTTGGGCATGGCTTAGTTGAGCGACAACAAGCATTAGGAGAATTGCGGTGAGTTTTTTCATGAGATTATTCAGGGAAGTTAGTGTATGTAGTGTGGGATTTGTTTGGGACTAACGATGAATTAAATTGATTCTTGCAAAAAGGGTTCCAAAAAAATAATCCAACCAAGAGAAGCGCTTTGTCCGTAAAGGGTATGACGCTTAATTTAGCCTTTTGTTTGGGCGCATAGCCAGATGAAACTTTGCGTACTTCATATTTTAAAGTAGGTTGCGGCACCACCGTCTAATACGTTTAATTAGCATTTATGTTATCTGTTGTTCAATTATCAAAAAAGTACGAGAAACAAGCTGCTGTGCAGGACATTAGCTTTAGCCTCGATGGAGGAGAGGTAGTAGGCCTGCTAGGCCCTAATGGGGCGGGCAAAAGCACGACGATGAAGTGTATTGTGGGTTTGCTTCGAAAAACAGCCGGAGAAATCACCATTGGAGGTCACGACCACTTGAGTGTGGAGGCAAAGCGGCTTTTTAGCTATATCCCCGAAACACCCTATGTCTACGATTTATTAACTATTTGGGAGCACATGCAATTTGTTGCGCAGGCCTATGGGGTGCGCGACTGGAAGCCAAGGGCCTTGGAATTGTTGGAAATGTACGAGCTGGATGACAAGCAGAAGAAGTTGGGCAGAGACTTATCCAAAGGAATGCGGCAAAAAGTATCGATCTGTTGTGGCTTGCTTCCAGATCCGCAGCTGCTGTTTTTTGACGAACCTATGATTGGCCTGGATCCCAAGGCTATCAAAAACACGAAGAACCTATTCAAAACCTTGAAAGAGGCTGGCAAGACGATTTTGGTATCTACCCACTTGATTGAAGGGGTAGAGTCCATTGCCGACCGTATCATGATCATGAAGGACGGGCAGATTATTGGCAACGATAGCATCGCAAACTTGAAGTTGCAGGCTGAATCTGGATCTGGGTTGAGTTTGGAGGATTTATTTTTAGAGTTGACCAAAGATGAATGAGGTTCGCCTGCTGTTGAGTAAGGACCTTTGGATCCTGCGCAACAACCTTCTGCTGATTCTCCGTAATCCCCTGCGCCTCATTCCTTATGGAATTGCAGCAGCGTATTTTTTCTTCATGTATACCCGCAGGGTTTCTGGAAGCCCGGCGGGGACTTCCGACCTCAACCTCGACGCTGCTGGTGAGGTAGACTTCGCCATGCAAAACGTGATCGGAGGAGTGACGGTACTCGCCCTGTTTTTCTTTCTTTTTCAACTGTACAGGTCCACCAAAAAGAACATCACTTTTTTCAAGATGGCAGATGTGAACCTCTTATTTACGGCGCCTGTCAAGCCTGAAAACCTATTATTATACTATATGGGGCGCTCCATTCTTCCTGCGCTTGGAGGCTCCTTGATTTTCTTGGTTTACAGTGGAGGGCAGCTGGCCAGAGATTTTGAACTCGACTTTTTAGGTGCATTCTTCCTTGTGCTGGGTTTTGCCTTGTTTTTCTTTCTCATTTTCCCGCTACGCTTTTTGATTTATACGCTAAACACGCGCTTCGATATCTTAGATTCTTTACGTGTAGGGATCGTAGTACTTGGCGTGGCGCTCGCAACACTTGTGCTGCTGCCTGGATTTAGGGCGCCCGTATTTTACGAAGGGATGTTTGCTTGGATTTCCTCGCCTTGGTTTGACTTGTTTCCCGTGGTGGGCTGGAGTAGGGGCATGATGTCCTATTTTGTGACCGGCAACTGGCTGCTCTCACTTTCCTATTTGCTATTGTACTGCCTCAGCTATTTTGCGGTAGTCAAGTTGGTGATCCAGTATGCAGGACACTATTACGAGGACGTCTTGGATTCCACCCAGTCTAATGAAGACCGACTGGAAAAAGCTAGGGGCAAGAAAGAGGTAACCGAAGATTCCTACAGTCTAAATTCAAACAAGCAGCTCGCACTGCCGGAGTTTGGGGTGGGAGCAAAGGCAATCTATTGGAGAAATTACGTGCAGAGCAGCAGGCAAGATTTCCATCCGCTGTTTGGGCTGTATTCCATCGGTATGGCGGTGATAGGTATTGTATTGGCTGTTTTATCTCCGTTTGATTGGTTTTCCCACAAGGTGCTTTACGGGTATTTGATACTGTTACTCTTCTTCTATTTCATGGCCGGGATCGGCAGAGCCAATATCGGAGACCTCAAAAAACCTTGGTTTATTTTAATTCCCGCCTCTTGGTCAGCCAAATTTTGGAACATGATTAAGTTGGATCTTCTCCAAATCATCTTGTTTGTGTTAGTACTCATCGTCCCAGCGGTGTGGATTGCTGAGCTCAACGTGTGGCTGATCCTGCTTTTCCCATTGGGTATGATTTTCTCCTACTTGATTGGCTTGGGAATCAACCTTATCCCCCAAATCGGGCTGGATGAGGGTTGGGATCGCATCCTGATCAAGCCCTTGATGATTGGTGGAATCATCGTGTTTGGGCTTGTACCGACGCTCTTCTTATCCTCGGCGCTTCTTGGGGCCACGGGTCAGTTTGTCTATGGGCTTGGGGCGGGGGTGATTGGCCTTGGCCTGGTAGCGGCGGTGCTTACCCACGTGACCTTGGACATCCTAAAACGCTTGGAGTTCAAGGAAATGTAAGCTTCGCCTGCGTAGCTGCTTAGATTAGTTTGTGCGGTCGCAAGTGTAGTAGTAGAAAAATAACATCCATTGCAAAAGGACAGTAGGCTTTGCCCAAGAATTTCATTTATTTTTGGACATCCAAATATAACCTACCCATGATTTACAACTCCATCATCGACACCATCGGAAATACGCCCATGGTACGTCTCAACAAACTTTCTAAAGGCATCAAAGGCGAAGTCTTGGTGAAAGTGGAATACTTCAATCCCGGCAATTCCATGAAGGATCGCATGGCGATCAAGATGGTGGAGGATGCAGAGAAAGCTGGGATCCTTAAGCCAGGAGGCACCCTGATTGAAGGAACTTCCGGAAATACGGGCATGGGCTTGGCGCTAGCCGCTGTAGCAAAAGGCTACAAATGCGTATTTACCATGGCAGACAAGCAGTCCAAGGAGAAGATTGATATCCTCCGCGCAGTAGGCGCTGAGGTGGTCGTTTGTCCGACCAACGTAAGCCCTGAAGACCCAAGGTCCTACTACTCGGTGGCAAGAAGATTGAATAAAGAAATCCCGAATTCATTTTACCCCAACCAATACGACAACCTCTCCAATGCCCAGGCGCATTACGAAACCACTGGGCCAGAAATCTGGAAGGACACGGAGGGTAGAATCACCCACTATGCAGCAGGGGTAGGCACAGGTGGATCCATGTGCGGCACGGCCAAGTACTTGAAAGAACAAAATCCAGCCATTGTAACGGTTGGTTTAGATACCTATGGCTCAGTATTCAAAAAATACAAGGAAACAGGCATCTTCGATGAAAAGGAAATCTACCCTTACCTCACAGAAGGCATAGGGGAAGACATCCTTCCTAAAAATGTAGACTTCAGCCTCATCGACCAGTTTATCAAAGTGACGGACAAGGATGCTGCAGTGATGACGCGACGCCTGGCACGTGAGGAAGGACTTTTTGTGGGCTGGTCCTGCGGTTCTGCCGTTCATGGCGCCTTGGAGTATGCCAAAGAGCACCTCAAGGATGGTGACGTGATGGTCATTATCCTTCCAGACCACGGTACCCGCTACCTAGGCAAGGTGTACAACGACGAGTGGATGAGAAATCACGGCTTCTTGGAGGATAAGACCTATGCCACCGCTCGCGATATCATTGCACAACGCAGTGGTAGTTACAATTTGCTTTCGGTCAAGAAGACCGATACCGTGAAGGAGGCCATTGGGCTAATGAACGGGAAGAGTATTTCTCAAATTCCGGTTTTGGATGGAGAAGAGGTGGTAGGCAGCTTGACGGATAATAAGCTTCTTTCCAAAATCATCGACAATCCTCAGTTGAAGGATGCACTAGTAGGTGAGGTGATGGAGCCATCAATGAAATTTGTAGCCTTGGACTCTACCTTGGATGTGCTTTCCTCTATGGTTGAAAAAGAAAAGGCTGTTTTGGTACGCGATACGGTTGACAACATCCATATCATCACCAAGCACGATCTATTGGAGGCTTTTAGCAAATAATGATCTCTCCCAATCGCTTACAGCGCCTGCTTACGGTTCCGGTAGACATTGACTTGAAGGCCGCTTTTACGAGGGCCTGGGAGTTATATCGCTCACATGCGCTCCTCTTTTCTCTGTATATGCTGTTTATACTTTCAATTCAGGGCATGGTGGTAATCTATGCCCAGGCTTATATGATTGTCTACAGTGTGCTGCTGGCGCCGCCGCTTTACGCAGGGTTTTATTTGGTGGCCAACAAGCTGAGTCGTGGTGAGCCAATCATTTATCCAGATTTTTTTGGCGGATTTCAATTTTGGGTGCCTGCTGGAGTGATTTCTTTACTTTCTCAGGTGCTGATGACGCTGGGCCTTTTTGCCTTGATTATCCCAGGTATTTACCTCGCGGTGGGCTACCTATTTGCGATGCTAATGGGAATTTTTGGTGGATTGGATCCTTGGTCTGCCATGGAGTGGAGCAGAAAGCTGATTACCCGCAACTGGTGGCGTTTCTTTGGCTTGATGCTGATTTTGGTAGCCATCAACTTGCTGGGAATTCTCTTGCTCGGGTTGGGACTGCTCGTTACTTTTCCAATCACCTTTTTGGTGCTGTACGTGATTTTTGAAGACTTAACTCGGGAGGTTTTTTCGGAAGAGGAGTCTCCCGCTACTCCAGCGTAAGTAGCATAGCTTCAAGCCTGTTTCTGCACAGCGATGCAAACTCCTCTACGGCAGTTTCTGAAGGAGCTGGAGGGGTCATGGGTTTGGAAAAGTAAACTCGGATTACCCCAGGCTTGAGAAGAATAGATCCTCGTTTCATGAGGTCGTCTGCGCCAAAAACAGCCATTTCTAGAATAGGAATCTGAGTATCGATGGAGAGTCGAAAAGCACCCTTTTGAAAGGGGAGGAGCGTTTCTGTGGTATCGTTGCGCGTGCCTTCAGGAGCTACAACAACAGAAATACCTTGTTTTAAAAGTTTTACCAGCCGTTCGAGGCTGAGACTTCGGGAGATAGGGTCACTGCGGTCCACCCAGATGGCAAGCCTGCTCACTACGGTAGCGAAGATGGGGATACGAGAGAGCTCTTTTTTACCGATTGCGCGTACGCGATGCGGGATCACCATGGGGAGGAGTGGCGCATCGAGGAAGGAGCGGTGGTTGAAGATGTAGATATAGGGTTTGCTGAGGTCAATGTTTTCGAGACCATGTACCTTATAACGAATACCGGATAAGAAAGACCAAGAGCCTACCCAGGCTCGAATGAAAACAAAAGACACCCGATCGCCACTAGGATGAATGAGTAGGGGAATCAGCACAAATAGGCCGAAAATCAGCATCAAAAGGAAGAAAAGTAGGGCAGAATAGCCGGTGTAAATCACCTGAAAAAATTTGCGCATTGGACGATCTTTTTTAGCTTTGAATTCGAATAAATCCTTTCACTCTTTGCTTGCAAGCCCCGATTTGCGTCGGGGCTTATTTTTTGTCCACCAATTTTAGCCCGAAACCAAGTAATATCCAAGGGCTGACCTGCTTAGTGAATTTTCCTTCTGTTGTTTTTTCAAGTACACTTCTTTCAATTCAGGAAATTTTTTACCTTTGCCATCCGTTCGAGTGAACGGGGCATTTTTGGGAAACCGGGATGCAGATCAATAACCAAAAAACAACTTCCCAATGACTCTAGGGAGGATTGTAAATCAGGGTCGTTTTTAACTATGTCTAGTACAAAAGAATTTGATTGGGATAGCTTCAGCACCAAAGGTTTTGGCGAAGGATATTCCAAAGAGCAAAGAGCTCAAATGGAGGCCATGTATGCTGGCACTTTGGGTGAGATCACAGAGAAAGAAGTGATCAAAGGAGTAGTAGTAGGAGTAAATGACAAGGATGTCATCATCAACATTGGATTTAAGTCTGACGGTCTTGTGCCTCTTTCTGAATTCCGTGACCTTGCCGGCATCAAAGTTGGCGATGAGGTAGATGTATTCATCGAAGAGCAAGAAAACGCATTGGGTCAGTTGATCCTTTCCCGTAAAAAAGCAAAAATCGTTCGTGCTTGGCAGGACATTGAAGGCGCGTTGGAAAACGACAGCGTCATCGAAGGTCTTGTAAAGAGAAGAACCAAGGGTGGTCTAATCGTAGATATCTACGGTGTAGAGGCCTTCTTGCCAGGTTCTCAAATCGACGTGAAGCCTATCAGAGATTTCGATATCTATGTAGGTAAGAAGATGGAAGTGAAAGTGGTTAAAATCAACCACACCAACGATAACGTAGTTGTTTCTCACAAAATTTTGATCGAGAAAGATCTAGAGAAGCAAAAAGCAGAGATCCTCAACAACCTAGAGAAAGGTCAGGTATTGGAAGGGGTGATCAAAAACATGACCAACTTCGGTGTATTCATCGATTTGGGAGGTGTGGACGGTCTACTTCACATCACCGACATCTCTTGGGGTCGTATCAACCATCCGGAAGAAGTATTGCAGCTTGACCAGAAGGTTCAGGTTGTGGTACTTGATTTTGATGATGAGAAGAGAAGAATTTCTTTGGGTATGAAGCAGTTGAGCGCTCATCCTTGGGATTCTTTGGCTTCCAGCCTTGAAATCGGTTCTAGAGTGAAGGGCAAGATTGTCAACGTAGCAGATTACGGTGCATTCTTGGAATTGGCTCCAGGCGTAGAAGGTTTGATTCACGTATCTGAAATGAGCTGGTCACAGCACTTGAGAAACCCAGCCGACTTTGTAAAAGTAGGTGTGGAGATCGAAGCAGTGGTATTGACTTTGGACAAGGACGACAGAAAGATGTCTTTGGGTATCAAGCAGCTTACTGAAGATCCATGGACAAAAGGCGACATGTCTTCTAAGTATTCTATCGGCAGCAAGCACAAAGGTGTGGTGCGTAACTTGACCAACTTCGGTCTTTTCCTTGAGTTGGAAGAGGGTATCGACGGTCTAGTACACGTATCTGATCTTTCTTGGACTAAGAAAATCAAGCACCCTTCTGAGTTTGTGAAAGTAGGAGACGAGCTAGATGTAGCTGTACTTGAACTAGACGTAGAAAACAGAAGATTGGCTTTGGGCCACAAGCAGTTGGAAGAGAATCCATGGGATACCTTCGAAAACTTGTTCCCAATCGGATCAGTGCATAAGTGTACAGTGAATTCCAAAAACGACAAAGGTGCTGTACTAGAGCTTCCTTACGGTTTGGAAGGCTTTGCTACAGTTAGAAACTTGGAAAAAGAAGACGGTTCTCAAGTAGAAGTTGGAGAAGCATTGGACTTCAAAGTGTCTGAGTTCTCTAAAGACGACAAGCGAATTGTACTTTCTCATACCGCAATGTTCAGAGAAGAAGCAAAAGCTCCTAAGAAAGCTGCTGCGGCACCAAAGAAGAAAGAGGAGTCTGCTGATGCACCTGCACAAGCAGAGAAGTCTACCTTCGGTGACATCGACGCACTTGCTGAGTTGAAAGAGAAAATGGAAGGCAAGAAGTAATCCTCGGATTACAGACGACCAACCTACTAAATACAAGCGTCAGCGTAACTGCTGGCGCTTTTTTTATGCTAAAAGCTGAGGGAGTGGAGGTGTAATCCATAAGCAGGTTAGGTCATGTCCACCTGCGCATAGCGCAAAAAAAAAGTACCCACTTACGTAGGTACTTTTTGAGAGGTCGCGAGCGGATTCGAACCGCTGTACGAGGTTTTGCAGACCTCTGCCTAGCCACTCGGCCACGCGACCAATAATTGGAACGCAAAGGTAGAGATATTCTTTGCTTCTGCAAGTAGCTTGTAGGGGAATTATCATGCTCTACGTGCAAAAAGGGTTTATTTCATCTAGGAATCACTTTTTTTTCACCCTCAAATCCTGATAATCAGCGGGGTACCATTTTTTCCAAAATCGAAACACTATTTATAATTATTCCAAATAATAAATTGCTCGTTTTTTTCAATCTAATAAACTGGAAATCAATACTATATAATAAATAAAATGAATTGCCCTGCTTCTTTTTTGGTTCAGCATTCTTGTTTGAAAAATTAAGCCCTCACCTTACCTTTGCAGGGGTTAATGAGAACCGTTTAAACTATTTAATTAGCTACAATATGTTATCCAAACGCTCGTTAGTAGGGATTCGATTGAATTTCCAGACGCTGGCAGTGCTGTTTTTCATGATTTTTGGGGTGTCGGCCTATGCCGCAGACCCTGCCGTGGTCAACAGTGACGAAGCAATCGCAGCAGGTAAGGCCGTCTTCAATGCCAATTGCAAGACCTGTCACAAACTGGATCAAAAGTACATTGGTCCTGCCCTGCGAGGTGCTACAGATAGAAACTCCGCCGCATGGGTGAAAACCTGGATTGCCAATTCACAGGCAGTGATTGCATCAGGAGATTCTTATGCAGTAGCGCTCTACAAAGAGTACAACAACTCCATCATGCCTTCTTACGCTTTCCTAAGCGATGCGGAATTGGATGGTGTATTGGCCTATATCGAATACGGTGACAAGGTAGATCCTGCCGCCGCTGCCGCCGCTCCTGGCGATGCTGCAGCTGGTGATGCTGCCGCTGCTGGATCTGGCATTCCAAACGAATACCTAGGACTAATCCTTGGCGTATTGGTGTTTGTGTTGGTGCTGATCTTGATCGTTTTGGGTCTCATCGTTACGGTGTTGACCAAATACATCAACAAACAAGATCTTCCAGAAGACGATAAGGAGTTTGTCTCCCAAAAATCTGACTTTTCTAAAATCTTCAAAAGCGATGCCTTTATCATCTTGGTGACAGCGCTTGTCGTTGCTTTTACCGCCAAGACGGCTATTGATGGTTTGTACTCTGTAGGAGTACAGCAGGGCTACGCCCCAGCACAGCCTATCGCCTTTTCACACGCACTTCACGCAGGTCAGTACGAAATCGCTTGTCAGTACTGCCACACGGGTGTTGAAATCGGTAAGTCAGCCAACATCCCTTCTGCCAACATCTGTATGAACTGCCACACCCACATTCAAAACGTAGGTGGTAAAGAAGGAATCTCTCCTGAGATCCAGAAAATCTACAATGCAGTGGACAATAACCAGCCAATCGAATGGGTAAGGGTACACAACCTTCCTGATTTGGCCTACTTCAACCACGCCCAGCACGTAGCTGTCGGCGGCGTCGAGTGTCAGACCTGTCACGGTCCCATCCAAGAGATGGAAGTTGTCGGTCAGCATAGCTCCTTGACCATGGGATGGTGTATTGACTGTCACAGACAAACGGAGATTGCCACTGAAGGTAATGTCTACTACGACAAATTGGTTCAACTACACGCCACCTCCAAAGATGCCCTCAAAGTGAAGGACATCGGCGGTCTTGAGTGCGCAAAGTGCCACTATTAATTCCTTATCCTTTTTGCTAATTCATTCCTAGAAATAAAATGAAGGAAACTAAAAAAACCTACTGGAAAGGGCTCGAGCAACTAAGCAACGATCCGGAGTTTGTGAAGCATGCAGACAAGGAATTTGTCGAACTGCCTAGCTCCCTAAACGAAGACGGTAGCGCTTCTCGAAGAGATTTTCTTAAGTTGATGGGCTTCAGTGTGGCAGCAGCCTCCCTGGCAGCTTGCGAGGCGCCGATTAGAAAGGCGATTCCTTATGTCAACAAGCCGATAGATATCAACCCTTCCATTCCTAACTATTATGCCTCTACGTTCACTTCGGGTGGCGATTATGCAGCGGTAGTGGTAAAAACTAGAGAAGGTCGTCCAATCAAAATTGATGGCAACGAGCTTTCTCCTATTACTAAAGGTAAAGTAAATGCGATCGTAGAAGGTTCTATACTTTCTCTATATGACAAGCAGCGTGTTGCAGGCCCTATGCTCGCTGGTGCTGCATCCGACTGGACCAAGATTGATGCGCACGTCAAATCAAAATTGGCTGCTGCAGGTACAGTAAAGATTGTAACCAACACCATTCTTTCTCCAACGACCGAAAAAGCGCTACAGGAATTTAGTGCAGCCTTAGGTGGAGCAGAAGTAGTGGTTTATGATCCCATCTCCAACTACGGTATCAATAAAGCATCCGAAACGTTCTACGGACAGGCAATCACGCCTTCTTACCATTTTGACAAAGCTAAGACCATCGTCTCCTTTGGAGCTGACTTTTTAGGAACCTGGATTTCACCGATTGAATTTGCTGGCGCTTACGCCAAAACTAGAAAGATCAGCAAGGATAAGCCAGAAATGTCAAGACATTTCCAGTTTGAGTCTAACCTATCTCTAACAGGTGCCAACGCAGACTATAGAACACCAATCAAAGCATCCCAATCGGGGCTTGCTGTATTGGCACTATATAATGCGCTTGCCGCAAAAGCTGGCGTAGCAACAGTATCCGCAGCTAAAGTAACGGTAGCTCACTTGGACAAGGCAGCCAATGCGCTTTGGGCTTCAAAAGGAGCATCCTTGGTGGTTTCTGGTTCAAACGATCCTAACGTACAAGTTATGATCCACGCGATCAACGAATTGTTGGGCAACAATGGCGCTACGGTAGATTTCTCTAATCCAGTCAACTATAGAAAAGGCAACGATGCCCGCATGAACCAATTCGTAACTGAATTGAAGGGCGGTAGCGTCGGTGCAGTGATTTTCTACAACTGTAACCCAGTATACGATCACCCAAGAGGTGCTGAACTTGCTGCTGGCATTGCCAAAGCGAAGTTGAGCATTGCTACCAATGGAACGCTAGACGAAACAGCTTCTTTGGTGCAGGTTGTGGCTCCAGATCACCACTTCCTCGAGTCTTGGAACGATTTCAATCCTAAGAAAGGATTGTACTCATTGGCGCAGCCGACCATTTCCCCGCTATTCAAAACCCGTCAAGCACAAGATTCTTTCTTGACTTGGGCAGGTTCTACAACTTCTTATTACGATTACCTACAGGCCAACTGGAACACTACTCTTTATACCACGTTAGGTGCAGGCGTTTCTTTCCAAGAGTTCTGGGACAGATCCTTGTTCAATGGGGTAGTAGGTACAGCTGCTGAGCCAGTTGCTGTTGCTCCAATAGGTACTGCTACTGCCGCTGCGGCTGAAGTAGCGAAAAGCTATGCTGCAGCTTCTGCAGGCGCTGAATTGGTGGTTTATTCCAAAATCGGTATCGGTAGCGGTGCATTTGCAAACATTCCTTGGCTTCAAGAAATGGCCGACCCAATTACCAAGGCTACTTGGGACAACTACCTGACTGTTTCCCAGAAGTGGGCTACAGAAAATGGTGTTGCCATGGTTGAAGAAAATACCAAAAAGGCTAACCTTACAGTGAATGGCAAGACCATCTCCGTGCCTATTTTGATCCAACCTGGACAAGCGGATGGTACTTTTGGCCTTGCACTTGGTTACGGACGTACCAAGGCTGGTAGAGTAGCAGACGGTGTAGGTGTGAGTGCCTATGACTTGCTTGACAGCAGCAAAGGCTTTGTCAACTTTGATGTTACAGCCAAGGTAACGGTAGCTGTAACAGAGGAGCCCTACAAAATTGCGAGAACGCAAACGCACCAAACCTTCATGGGCCGTGAAAACGTAATCCAAGAAGCGACGTTGGCAGATTACAAAAAAGATGCGTCCGCAGGCAGATATAAGCCTGAGATATACAAAGACGGCGAGTTTGTGAAGCCTTCCAAGATTTCACTTTGGAACGGCCACAAGTACAGCCAGCACCACTGGGGTTTAGCTATCGACATGAACTCCTGTATTGGTTGCGGTGCATGTACCATAGCCTGCCAGGTAGAAAACAACGTAGCCGTAGTAGGTAAGCAAGAAGTACTCAACAGACGAGAGATGGCATGGATCAGAATTGATCGCTACTACTCTTCTGATGCAGCTCCAGACGACCTAAGTGGAATGGAAGTGGCCGCAGAAAACCCTGAGGTGACTTTCCAGCCGATGATGTGTCAGCAGTGTAACAATGCACCTTGCGAAACGGTGTGTCCAGTAGCTGCTACTACCCACTCTTCTGAAGGTCTCAACCAAATGACTTACAACAGATGTATCGGTACGAGATATTGTGCCAACAACTGTCCGTATAAAGTGCGTCGATTCAACTGGTTTAAGTACCACGACAACAAAGATTTTGCAGGTGTCAACGTCGCACAAAACGACGACATGGGCAAAATGGTCTTGAATCCAGACGTGACCGTACGTGTACGTGGTGTAATGGAGAAGTGCTCCATGTGCGTGCAGCGTATCCAGGCAGGTAAGCTTACCGCGAAGCGTGAGAAGCGTGCCTTGGTAGACGGAGAAATCAACGTGGCTTGTGCAGTAGCTTGTCCTACAGATGCCTTGGTTTTTGGCGACTTGAACGATGTCAATAGCCAGGTGTCCAAACTGCTAAAGATTGAAGAATCTGATGCGGCGATTAAAGAAGTAGGAGAAGAAAGAGCCTACCACGTATTGGAAGAAATCAACGTTAGCCCTAACGTTTGGTATTTTACCAAGATTAGAAACAAAGAGAAAAACGAAGCGTAATCATAATATTATAAACTATGCAGGTTACTTCATCCGTACGCCAGCCCTTAGTTACCGGAGGTAAAACCTACCACGATGTGACACACGACGTGTCCCGTCACGTAGAAGGCAAGCCAACCAAATTGTGGTTTTTGGCTTTCCTAACTGCCGCCGGTGTATTGGCACTAGGATCTACTGCCCTTTTGGCTACTCTCTGGGAAGGGATAGGCATGTGGGGTCTAAACAAGACCGTTGGTTGGGCTTGGGACATCACCAACTTCGTTTGGTGGGTAGGTATTGGTCACGCAGGCACACTTATTTCTGCCGTTTTGCTTCTTTTCAGACAGAAGTGGAGAACGTCAATCAACAGAGCTGCAGAAGCAATGACCATCTTCGCGGTTATTTGCGCAGCAATGTTCCCTGTAATCCACATGGGTAGACCTTGGTTAGGAGCCTACTGGGCCCTTCCTCTTCCAAATACCTACGGTTCACTTTGGGTAAACTTCAATTCACCGCTCCTTTGGGACGTGTTTGCGATCTCTACTTACTTCTCAGTTTCCTTGGTGTTCTGGTACATCGGTTTGATTCCTGACTTCGCCACCATTCGTGATCGTGCTACTGGCTTAAGAAAGATTATCTATGGCGCCCTTTCCTTTGGTTGGGATGGTGCAGCAAAGACTTGGATGCGTTACGAATCTGTATCCTTGATCTTGGCCGGTCTTGCCACGCCTTTGGTATTGTCGGTTCACACGATTGTATCTTTTGACTTTGCTACTTCAGTAATTCCAGGATGGCACACCACGATTTTCCCTCCTTACTTTGTAGCTGGAGCGATTTTCTCAGGTTTTGCCATGGTACTTACTTTGATGATCATCACCCGTAAGGTCTACAAACTGGAGGATTACATCACTATCGGTCACATCGAGTTGATGAACATCGTTATCATCATCACAGGATCTATTGTGGGTATTGCCTACATCACTGAGTTTTTCATCGCCTGGTATTCTGGTGTGGAAGCTGAGCAGTATGCCTTCATCAACCGTGCTACTGGACCTTACTGGTGGGCTTATTGGTCTATGATGACTTGTAACGTTATCTCACCACAACTTTTCTGGATTAAGAAAATCAGAACTTCCGTCGTAGCAACATTTGCATTGTCAATTGTAGTAAACATCGGAATGTGGTTTGAGCGATTTGTTATCATCGTGACTTCCCTACACAGAGATTACCTTCCTTCTTCTTGGGCGATGTTCTACCCAACTTGGGCAGACATCGGAGTATACCTCTTCACTTTTGGGTTGTTTTTCACCTTATTCTTCTTGTTTGCCAAGTTCTTCCCAGTGATCAACATGGCTGAGGTGAAATCTGTATTGAAGTCTTCCTCTGAAAAAGCACACAAATAATCATGGAAAGAGATACGCATTTTATTTTGGGAGTATACGACGATGAGGACGTATTGCTCCATGCCGTTGAAGAAGTGAGAGGTAGCGGAGTGAAAATTCACGAGGTTTATTCTCCGTATCCGGTTCACGGGTTAGAGCACGTGTTGGGCTACAAGCGAAGCAAGCTTCCAATCGCGGCCTTCCTTTTCGGAATGTTAGGTACATCGCTAGCCTTGACCATGCAGTTTTACATGATGAAGTTTGACTGGCCGATGATTATCGGGGGTAAAGACTATGGTGCTTTCCCTGATTTTGTTCCTGTTTCTTTTGAAATGACAGTTTTGTTTGCGGCTTTCGGCATGGTAGGTGTATTTATGATCACTTCCAACCTAAAGCCTTGGGCTCAGCCACGGATTTTCGACCTAAGAAGCACCGATGACAAGCACATCATGGCAATTGATTTAGCCAATAACAGCAGCTTAGAACTTGACAAAATCAAAGAGATTTTGACAGCTTCTGGAGCGACTGAAGTGAATAAGAAAAGTTTTGAATAGCCTAATCGGAGATATGAAAATTGTTAACGCATCCCTATTCGCAGGTTCAGCTCTAGCCCTCTCTTTGTTGGCTGGATGCAAGGCTGGTGGTGAAAATCAGGGCTTGGAATACGCGCCTCAGATGTATCACGCCGTTGGTTACGAACCTTTGAGTCAAATTAAAGACGAAGCACAAGGTTCTTGGCTTTCCACAAGAGAAGATGGAAAAGGTGAATATTTTAACTCGAATGTGAACAATCCACACGGAATGAACATGAGAGAGCCAGTAGCCAATACTGTGCCTAGAAACAAGCAAGGCTACTTGCCGCACCGTTTGCAGCAGTTTGAGCTTGAAAAAGCCGCACTTATTCCCAATCCAGTAGTTGCCTCTGAAGAGGTACTCAAGGCTGGTGAGCAACTGTAC
>JBIIFN010000173.1:0-4554 GCA_044237325.1 Algoriphagus sp. | reverse complement strand
GGTGGACCATTACAAAAACGAACTTCACCTCTTCGAACACCTCGTTGAAGGCTATCCTGCCACGGAGTGCATGGCCGAAATCGAGACGCTCCTCAACAATAAAAATATCCCAGCCTATACCTTCAAAAAAGTAGGAGAGGAGCAGTCCAATTACAGCGATGCGGAGTTTCTGGACATGCTCGGCCAAGCCCAGCAGCACTGCCTCCGTGGAGATGTATTCCAGTTGGTGCTCTCCCGACGCTTCACCACGGCCTTCAAAGGAGACGAGTTTAACGTGTACCGCGCCCTTCGCTCGGTCAATCCATCGCCTTACCTCTTTTTCTTTGACTACGGCTCCTTCAAGGTCTTCGGGAGTTCCCCCGAAGCACAAATCGTGGTCAAAAACCAAAAAGCCACGCTTTTCCCCATCGCTGGCACCTTCCGCCGCACGGGAAACGATGCCGAAGATGCCGAGCTGGCTAGAAAGCTTTACGACGACCCCAAGGAAAATGCTGAGCACGTGATGCTGGTGGACTTGGCACGAAATGACCTCTCCCGATCCTCCGATCTGGTGCAGGTGGAGGTCTTCAAGGAGATCCAGTACTACTCTCACGTGATTCACTTGGTTTCCAAAGTGACCGGGCAGCTGGCCGAAGGAGTCAACCCCTTGCAACTGGTGGCAGACACTTTTCCGGCAGGCACGCTCTCCGGCGCACCGAAGTACCGCGCGATGCAACTGATCGATTCCCTCGAAAATGTCAGCCGCCAATTTTATGGTGGAGCCATCGGTTACCTGGGCTTCAACGGGGACTTCAACCATGCGATTGTCATTCGCTCCTTTGTTTCAGAAAACAACCAGCTGCGTTTTCAAGCAGGCGCTGGCGTGGTAGCCAAAAGTGACACCACCCTAGAGCTGCAGGAAGTAGCCAACAAGCTGGAGGCTTTGCGGGTAGCCTTACGTACCGCCGAACAAATTTAAGCGACACCTCGATGCACATTCTTGTCCTAGACAACTACGATTCCTTCACCTATAACCTGGTCTACCTACTTAGAGAATTGGGCTATGGCGGTTCGCTCGACGTACGTCGAAACGACGCCTTCCTCCTTGAGGAAGTAGCGCGCTATGACAAAATCCTCCTTTCACCCGGTCCCGGCATCCCGGCAGAAGCGGGACTGATGCCAGCGCTCATTCAGCGCTATGCGCCCACCAAGTCCATCCTGGGAATTTGCTTGGGACACCAGGCGCTCGCCGAGGCTTTTGGAGGTACCCTCCTCAACTTGGCCGATGTGCAGCATGGTGTTGCTTCTATGGTGACGGTGCAGCCCGACCGCCTGTTTGAAGGTCTTCCCGATAATTTTCGTGTCGGACGCTACCACTCCTGGGTAGTAGACGAGCAGAGCCTTCCGCAAGAGTTAGAGGTGATTGCCCGCACGGAAGACCAGCAGATCATGGCCCTGCGACACCGCCATTTTGACTTGCGGGGACTTCAATTTCACCCCGAAAGTATCCTCACCGAACACGGTTCCCAACTTATCCAAAACTGGATACAGTCCTAACTGATCTCAATCCACCGATGAAAGACATATTAAACCACTTAATCGAACACAAAACACT
Organism: Algoriphagus sp.; assembly: GCA_044237325.1. Classification (GTDB taxonomy): domain Bacteria; phylum Bacteroidota; class Bacteroidia; order Cytophagales; family Cyclobacteriaceae; genus Algoriphagus. The sequence goes on along the minus strand of JBIIFN010000173.1, from coordinate 2,960 downwards.
CTCCCAGCAACAAGCGAAGGAGGTGCTGACCAGCCTCGCTACGGGTGCTTTCCCAAGCAGCCAGGTGGCGGCCTTTATGACTGTTTACTTGATGCGCAGCATCACGGTTGAGGAGCTTCGCGGCTTTCGAGAGGCCATGCTGGAGCTCTGCGTACCGGTAGACCTTTCCGAATACGATGCCATGGATCTCTGCGGCACAGGAGGGGATGGTAAGGATACCTTCAACATTTCCACACTCTCTTCTTTTGTGGTGGCCGGCGCTGGACAGGCGGTAGCCAAGCACGGCAATACGGGCGTTTCTTCGATCTGCGGATCCTCCAACTTGCTTGCACACTTTGGCTATACCTTCAGCAGCGACCCTGCGGAACTGCGCCGAAGCCTGGACCAAGTGGGCTTGTGCTTTTTGCATGCACCGCTCTTTCACCCGGCCATGAAAAGCGTTGCCCCAATCCGAAAGGAACTGGGCGTAAAGACCTTTTTCAACATGCTCGGACCTATGGTCAATCCCAGCTTTCCCCGAAAGCAGTTGGTGGGCGTATTTAGCCTAGAACTGGCCCGCCTCTACGGCTACCTCTACCAGGAAACCGAGGGGAGATTTGCCATTCTACATGCCCTAGACGGCTATGACGAGATCTCCCTCACGGGACCCTTCAAGATGATTACCAACAGCGGTGAAAAGCTTTACCAGCCCGAAGCCCTCGGCCTCGATCGACTTTCTCCAGAAAGTATCCTCGGCGGCAGCACAGTAGCCGAGTCGGCCAGCATCTTTGAGAACGTACTTCGGGGAAAAGGCAGCGCTGCGCAAAATCAGGTAGTCATCGCCAACGCCGCTGCTGCACTGGTCACTGCCCGTGAAGGTTTATCTTTCGAAGAGGCGATTGCCACCGCCCATGAAACCTTGCTGAGCGGCAAGGCCTTGCAGATATTTACAGGCCTCCTCAATCCCACGACCTCCCTATCCTTTTCTCCACGCGTATGAATAGCCTAGAAAGAATCATAGCAGACAAATACCGGGAAGTAGCCTCACGCAAGCAGGCCCAGCCTCACGCGGAACTGGAAAAAAGTCCCTACTTCTCTCGGCCTACCTTTTCCCTCAAATCCTTTCTCCTAGATCCTTCCAAGTCGGGAATCATCACGGAGTTTAAGCGCCAGTCCCCTTCCAAAGGGCTGATCAATGGCAGCTCCTCTGTGGAGGACGTGACCAAGGGCTACGAGCAGGCAGGTGCCTCTGCCTTGTCTATCCTCACCGACAGCGACTATTTTGGCGGTAGCACCGAAGATCTCATGCGTGCCAGGCCACTTGTAAACTGCCCCATTTTAAGGAAGGATTTTGTGGTGGACGAATACCAAATTCTGGAGGCAAAAGCTATGGGTGCAGATTGCATCCTGCTCATTGCCGCCTCCCTGAGTCCGCAAGAGATTAGCACGCTAGCTGCCTTTGCCAAGGGACTTCAGCTAGAGGTACTCATGGAAGTTCACAACCTAGAGGAACTGGAGCGTAGCTTTTGCGAAACGCTGGATGTGGTGGGGGTCAACAACCGCGACCTAAAAACCTTCCAAGTGTCCCTCGATACCTCCCTGGCTTTGGTGGACAAGATTCCGGCCCAGGTAGTAAAAATCTCCGAAAGTGGCATCTCCGACCCCCGCACCTTGGTGGAGTTTCGGAAAGCCGGCTTCGACGGATTCTTGATAGGGGAAAATTTCATGAAAACCGCCCAGCCGGAGCAGGCTGCTGCCGCCTTCATTATCGAGTACCGCCGCTTGCTTCTTGCCGACACCCAAGCCCCTAGCACCGATGGAAATTAAAGTTTGTGGCATGCGCGACAGGGACAATTGCACCCGTCTCCTCACAGAGGTGGCGCCAGACTGGATGGGCTTGATCTTTTATGCCAAATCCCCTCGGTTTGTTTCGGAGGAAATGGCGGCCTACCTTCAGCCCCTTCCCGTAAAAAAAGTAGGTGTTTTTGTCAGGGAGACCGAAAAAGAAATGCTCCGCCTCAGTACCCTTTTTGGGCTGTCTGCACTGCAGCTACATGGCGGGGAATCGGTTGAAGAGGTGAAAAGTTTGCGCGAATCCACTGATCTGGAACTTTGGAAGGTGGTGTCGGTTGGAGAAACGATTGACTGGGATGCCCTCGCTCCCTTTGTTCCCTACGTGGACAAATTTCTCTTTGACACAGCCACTGCAGCACATGGGGGCTCGGGAAAGCAATTTGATTGGCAGTTACTCGAAACCTATCCCTTTGCTACTGGGTTTTACCTCAGTGGGGGAATCAACGAATCTCATGCCAGTGCCCTTGGAGGCCTGAAACAGCGACTACCAAGGCTGCTCGGTCTCGACCTCAACTCTGGGTTTGAAGTAGCCCCAGGCCTTAAAAACATAGAAAAACTTCAGGCATTTACACAAAATCTAAGCAGCTAATGTCCCACACAGGGACGCAAACCAGGAGATGATGATACAAGTAGACGAAAAAGGGTTTTACGGAAATTTTGGCGGAGCCTATATTCCAGAAATGCTGTACCCCAATGTGGAGGAGCTCCGTGAAAACTGGGAGGCCATCGTGGCGAGTCCAAGTTTCCAGGAAGAATTCCAAAGCCTCTTGAAGGACTTTGTGGGCCGGCCAACGCCGCTATATTTAGCTTCCAGGCTCTCTGAACAGTTTGGAGCAAAGATCTACCTCAAGCGCGAAGACCTCTGCCATACCGGCGCCCACAAGGTCAACAACACCGTGGGTCAGATCATTTTGGCCAAGAAGTTGGGCAAGAAGCGCATCATTGCCGAAACAGGTGCAGGACAACACGGAGTGGCTACAGCCACAGTTTGTGCGCTGATGGGCATGGACTGCACGATCTACATGGGCGAACTGGATATCAAGCGGCAGCGTCCAAATGTAGAGCGTATGCGCATTCTGGGAGCCAAAGTGGTACCTGCAGTGTCAGGGTCCAAGACCCTAAAAGAC
>JBIIFN010000172.1:0-4572 GCA_044237325.1 Algoriphagus sp. | reverse complement strand
CCTGTTGGTATGAAAATCGCTGCCGACTACACCAAAGGTGGACTTGGGGTTGCACTTGGATTTTTGGTAGGTGCCCTAGTGGTAGGCACTGCCTTCCCCTTTTTGATTCAAGGGTTGGAACTGGATGTTTCCTATAGAGCATTGATTCTTGTTCCGGCTGGCTTGGCCTGTTTGGGAGGACTGCTGGTTGGGATAGGAATCCCCGATGGGCCTTATCGCAAACCGAATCCAGCGCTCAATTTTTCCCTCATCCCACAGTTGGCACGGAATAAAGCCTTGCAGGGAGCGGCGGGAGGGTATTTTGGACACATGTGGGAACTCTACACCTTCTGGGCCTTTTTGCCATTACTCTTGAGCTTTCTTACCCAAAATACGCTATCTCCTGCTACCCAATCCCTGTGGACCTTTGTGCTGATTGGCATCGGAGGGATTTCCTGTTCGGTGGGGGGATTAATCTCCCAGAAACTGGGAAGTGGAACCGTAGCCATGGCAAGTTTGATCGGTTCGGGTACCTGTGGATTGATTTTATGGGTTTTTCCTGAATTTGCATTTTGGGCACCCATCTCCTTCTTATTCGTGTGGGGACTATTACTTTCTCCCGATTCCCCGCAATTTTCCACTTTAGTTGCACAAAGCGTCGCTCCCGAGCACCGGGGTACCACCCTAACGCTGGTCAATGGCCTTGGATTTGGTCTGACCATTGTCAGCATTCAGTTCACCCAGCATTTAGCTGGATTCTTATCCCCCAATCAGTTTATCGGCTTGCTTTGCTTGGGGCCGGTGGTAGGGGTTGGGCTGTTTTTTTCTTCCCGCGGGTTAAAGAGGATTTAAATCAGCGTGTCTTTTCTGCAAGGATAAAATTTTTGTATCGCCACCTTCGGGGCTCTGGACACCAAAACCTCTTCACAGCCCCCGGTTACACCGGGGGTTACAATTGTAGCAACCCTTCGGGTTTGGCAAAATCAAGAGTTCTACGATAAAGGATTGGGAACATCAACTGTTTTTTTGAGGAAACTTAACTAGTGACCACAAAAAGCCTCGAAGAGGCGAAACAATTATGACCCCGTCCGCCGCGGCGGACGGGGTTAAGGACAACAAACTTGCTCAGAACCCCGAAGTGGGTGATACTTTACCTATTTTGTGTCGCCACCTTCGGGGCTCTAATGAGCAATATCTTACCATAACCCCCGGTTTCACCGGGGGTCATTGTTGTTTAGTTCCCGCAATCCTGCGGGACAGGTTCCTTCGGAACTGGGATTTACCACCAATTCTTCCCGCGGATTTTCACGGAAAAATCCCGCAGATCAAAAAGAATAAATCAGCGTCTTTTTTCTGCGAGGATCAGCGTAAAAAAATAAATCCGCCGGGGCTGATCCTAAAAAATCTTCCTACCCTATTCTACAGCAAACAGATTTTTTCCTATTTTCCCCTACACAAACACCACCGTACCATGGGAATTACTCGAAGAGATTGGATCAAAACTGCCTCACTCAGCAGTGGAATGGCTTTATTGGGAGGAAATGCCCTCCTCAACCCGCTGCAAGCGGCAGAAGCCCCAGTTTACACCCCTCGCCCTTTGGCAGGGATGATCCGTCTCGGATCCAACGAAAACCCCTACGGTCCCTCGCCTTCCATGCGGGCGGCCATGAATGCTGCCTTTGACGAAGGATGCCGCTACCCCTGGTCCTCAAACGCCTCCCTGGTCAAGTTAATCGCCGCCAAGGAAGGAGTGCCCGAGGACCACATCGTCACTGTTGCCGGCTCGGGCGAAGGACTGAAAGTAGCAGGGCTCACCTTCGGGCAGGGTCGAGAGATTATCTCTTGTTCCCCTACCTTCCTGACCATGATGGAGTATGCCTCCCTCTGGGGTACGGACATCAATTGGGTGCCCCTGACCAAGGACCTGGATTTCAATCTGGAAGAAATTGAAAAGCGCGTGTCCTATGAAACAGGCCTCGTGTTTCTTTGCAACCCGAATAACCCTACTGGTAAACTCCTTCCCGCAGATCGTGTGCTCGACTTCTGCGAAACGGTCAGCAAGCGTACCGTTGTCTTCTCTGACGAAGCCTACTCGGACTACATTACCGAACCCAACTACCCCTCCATGGTGCAGTTGGTCAAAAAAGGGATGGACGTGGTCGTGTCCCGCACCCTATCCAAGGTCTATGGACTCGCAGGCATCCGCGTGGGGTACCTGATTGCTCGACCTGAATTGGCAGCCAAACTCCGACAGCGCGTAGTAGCCGATACCAACATCATGGCCATTGAAGCAGGCAAAGCCGCCTTGCTAGACCAGGATTTTTACCGCTTTTCCTTACAAAAAAACAACGAAGCCAAGGCCATCCTCACCCAGGCTTTGGACGAACTGAAGCTTCCTTACCTTCCCTCCCATGCCAACTTTGTCTTTTTCCAGTCGGGCCGAGACATCACCCAACTGAATGCCGAGATGGCCAAAAAGGGAATCGGCGTAGGCAGACCTTTTCCTCCCCTCAACGATTGGTGCCGCATCTCCACGGGTACGATTGAAGAAATGCACCTTTGCGTGAAAGCCCTCAAAGAAGTGCTAGGCTGATGCTTCCCTATGATCTAAAACTTGAAAGTGATCGGCTATTGCTACGCCCACTTCAGCGGGAGGATTTTCCTGCCTTGCTGGAATTGACGCAGGATCCTGCGCTGTGGACTTACTTCACCCATGACTTGAGTACCCCTGCCGGGATGGAAGCCTGGGCTGCAGGGCATTTTGCAGGGGATCGCTTTCAGTTTGTGGTGGAGGATCAAGCCAGCCAGCAACTTTTGGGATCCACTGGATTTGGCAATTACTTCCCTCGGGACCAGCGGATAGAGATTGGCTGGACCTGGCTCGGACGCGCGGCCCAGGGCACCGGCACCAACCGGGAGATGAAGTCTCTGATGCTTGATTATGCGTTTAATGAATTGGGAATGCTGCGTGTGGAATTCAAGACTGATGTGCTCAACCTCCCCGCTCGCAAGGCCCTACTCCGACTCGGCGCCACCGAAGAAGGTGTCCTCCGCAGCCACACGCTCATGACCCATGGCCGCAGGCGAGATACGATTTATTACAGTTTTTTGAAAGGGGAAGAACTACCGTAGGTAGGTTAAAGGTTGAAATCAGACTACATTCACCAGGATGAAAGAGGGACAATCTATTTTAAATTATAGCGCACCTCCGGAGCGCGTCTGGCCAAGAAATAACTAGTACTATTAACATATTACCCCCGTATTTCTACGGGGCGGGCCCCTCCGGGGCAAATTAACATTTTACTCCTTTTTTTGACATTAGGATTTATGTTTACCTACTCCAGAGGAGTATCATGTAAATAGAAAATTATAAATTCAATGTCAGGGGTGCTCCAGAGGAGCACAATAAAACCACTTTTTTGGATTCAATTCCAAAAAAGTATATACTTTTAAGGAATAAGTTCCAAAAAAGTTGATATTTAAATCCTTATGATCAATAGAACACTTTTACCCTTACTTAAAGAACGCCTTTTTTCAGGAAAAGCGATTTTACTTTTTGGCCCTAGGCAAGTAGGAAAAACAACCCTCCTCAAGCAATTGATTGGCTCCAAAGAGGAGGTTTTGTGGCTCAATGGGGACGAACTCGATGTGCAACAACTATTCGATACCCTTTCTGCAACGCGCATGAAGGCCCTAATTGGCACCAAAAAGATTCTGATCCTAGACGAAGCCCAACGCATACCGAATATCGGTCTTCGCCTAAAGCTCTTAACAGACACTCTTCCGGAACTACAAGTGATTGCCACAGGAAGTTCTTCCTTTGAACTTGCCAATCAAGTGAATGAATCCCTAACCGGAAGAAAGTGGGAGTACCACCTTTACCCAATTTCATTTGCTGAAATGGTTCAGGTTCATGGCCTCCTAGAAGAAAAGAGATTACTTCCCCACCGCTTAGTCTACGGGTACTATCCAGAGATTGTAACCCAGTTGGGGAATGAAAAAGATGTACTTAAACAACTATCGGACAGTTATTTGTATAAAGACATTTTATCGATAGACAAAATTCATAAGCCAGATAAGCTCATTCGGCTTCTCCAGGCACTTGCCTACCAACTCGGTTCGCAAGTTTCCTACCATGAACTAGGGCAGCTCTGCGGACTGGATTCTAAAACTATTGAAAAGTACATCCAGATCTTAGAGCAAGCTTTTGTGATTTATCGATTGGGCTCCTTCAGTAGAAACTTGCGAAACGAATTGAAGAACAGTAAAAAAATCTACTTCTACGACAATGGCATTAGAAATGCCATTATTGCAAATTTTGCTTCGATAGAATCTCGCAGCGATGTGGGCGCTCTTTGGGAAAATTTCATCCTTTCCGAACGCCTCAAAAAAAACAGCTACGAAAGCAGGTGGGTCAACCAGTGGTTTTGGCGAACGAAAGAACAAAAGGAAATCGACTACCTCGAAGAAGCCGATGGGCATCTTTCCTCCTTTGAGTTTAAATGGAATCCCAAGGCCAAAGCGAAAATTCCATTAGCCTTCTTAAACGCCTATCCCGATTCCACAACTACCATCATTGATCGAGACAATTTT
>JBIIFN010000040.1:0-16259 GCA_044237325.1 Algoriphagus sp. | reverse complement strand
TAAAAAACCACATAGGCACATAGGGCCAAGACAGGTATAAAAAAACCACATAGGCACATAGAGAAGGGGCTAATTCCTTCTATGTGTCTATGTGGTTAATTTTTTTCCAAAAAGGCACCTGTTTACCGGTCTTTTTCCAAGAATGGGTAGCGGTAGTCGGTAGGTGAGACGAAGGTTTCTTTGATGGTGCGTGGGGATACCCAACGAAGCAAGTTGATCATTGAGCCCGCTTTATCGTTGGTGCCTGAGGCTCTGGCGCCGCCAAAAGGCTGCTGACCTACCACAGCTCCGGTAGGCTTGTCGTTGATATAGAAGTTGCCCGCTGCATTTCTGAGTTTTTGCGTTGCCAACTCGATCGCATAGCGGTCTTGGGAAAACACGGCGCCAGTAAGTGCGTAAGGGGAGGTTTGGTCGACCAACTCGAGCACGGTTTCAAAATGCTCCTCGTGGTACACATAGATCGTCAGCACAGGCCCGAAGATTTCTTCACACATCGTGCGGTACATCGGGTCTTGGGTGAGGATCACGGTAGGCTCGATGAAGTAGCCCTTCGATTTGTCGTAGTTGCCGCCAGCGATGATCTCTACACCTGGAGCAGCTTTGGCTTGGTCGATGTACTTCGCAATTTTGTCAAATGACTTTTCGTCAATCACCGCGTTGATGAAGTTGCCAAAATCCTCTGTGCCACCCATGCGCATGGATGCCAAATCCTCCAACATGTAGTTCTTCACCTCTTCCCACAAGTTGCTTGGGATGTAGGCGCGAGAAGCGGCCGAACATTTCTGGCCTTGGTATTCGAAGGCACCGCGTACGAGGCCTACAGCAACAGCTTTTGCATTGGCAGATTTGTGCGCCAAGACAAAATCTTTACCGCCTGTTTCACCTACGATTCGCGGGTAAGATTTATAGCGGGTGATGTTTTCACCGATTGTTTTCCAAACGTGCTGGAATACGCCGGTGGAACCTGTAAAGTGAATTCCTGCAAAATCAGGATGTTTGAAGATCACCTCACCAGCGGTAGGGCCATCTACATAGATTAAGTTGATGACACCATCGGGAACCCCAGCTTCCTTGAAAACTTCCATCAGCACCTGGGCGGAGTAGATCTGCGTGTAGGCAGTCTTCCATACAACGGTATTGCCCATCATGGCGGCCGAAGTAGGCAAGTTGCCCGCAATGGCGGTAAAGTTGAATGGAGTCAAGGCAAATACAAAACCTTCAAGTGGGCGTTGCTCGAGTCGGTTCCATACGCCTGGTCCAGAAACAGGTGGCTGCTGGGCATAGATTTCGCACATGTACTTCACATTGAAGCGTAGAAAGTCGATGAACTCACAGGCGGCATCGATTTCGGCTTGAAAGGCATTTTTGGATTGCCCCAACATGGTGGCGGCATTGATTTTGGCACGGTAAGGTCCTGCTAGTAGGTCCGCTGCTTTCAGGAAGATTGCGGCACGCTGTTCCCAACCAAGGGCCTCCCAAGCTTCTTTGGCACCCAAGGCGGCATTGATGGCCTGTTCTACGTGGGAACTGTCTCCTTCATGGAATTGACCCAGGATATGCTGGTGGTCGTGTGGGGGAGAAAGGGTGCGGGTTTTGCCTGTTCTTACGGCTTCACTGCCGATGTACATGGGTATATCGATGCGTTGCGCACGAAGGTTGGCCAGCATGGCTTGCAGTTCTTTTCGTTCCGCGCTACCAGGAGCGTAGGCTTTGATGGGTTCGTTTACCGGTGTAGGTACGTTGAAAAATCCCTTTAACATGGTTTTGGAGTTGAGTGATGTTCAGTGGTGGTAAAGATACATGTTCCCTAGAATTGGCGCGCTATATCAGGTCACAAAAGCTGCTCGAGTTCCTGTAAGTGGCGAATTTCGTAGGTAGCTTGGATGGGGCTGGCCTTTCCTTCTGGGTTGAAGTATACTTGGTCTATGTCCGCTCGCTGGGCGCCTAGAATATCGGAATTTGGGTTGTCACCTATCATCAGGCAGGCACTTGGTTGCGTGTTGAGTTGCGCGAGGGCATAGTGGAAGATGCGGGGATCTGGCTTTTTATAGCCTGTAGTTTCGGAGGTTACGACCAGTTCAAAGTACCCGGTAAGTCCTGAGGAGCGCATTTTTTTTGCCTGAGACTCGTCAAAGCCGTTGGTGATGAGGTGGACGCGGTAGCTTTTTCTAAGGTAGTCCAGAATCTCTTTGGAATGCGGAAAGAGGTGAGGTTTGGAAGAAGTTCGGTGCATGAAGTCCTCCTCAAAGGGGGCTGGAATTGCATTAGGATCCCCTCCAGCATGCGCAAAAATGCGGGGGAAGCGTTCGCGGCGTAGTCCCTGCTTGTCGATTTTGCCAAGGTTGTAGTCGTCCCAAAGCTGGAAGTTGACTTCATGAAAGGAGCTGAAAAACTGTTCGAAGGTAGGGATGCCTACGTCTTGCAAGGAATATATCTGGAAGAGTTCGGAGAGGGATTCGCGTACGTTTCGGTCGTAATCCCAGAGGGTATGGTCAAGATCGAAAAAGAGGTGTTGGTAGTTTTTCAAGGGGGCTTAACGTCTGTACTGGTTGTTTTGGATTTTGTTGGTGGCCAGTTCCCGATTCGATTTCAGCACCTCGTAGGTTTCTTGATCTTTGGTTAGGCTGGTGTCTTTTTGGATCAATTTGAAAATCTGCTGGAGGATTTCGAGGTATTCTTCATGGATATAGTAAAACATCCACTGGTCTACCCTTCGGCTGCCAAGGAGACCGGCATTCTTAAGGTAAATCAAGTGGCGGCTTGTTTTTGTTTGCGTAAAATCCAAAATAAGTTCCACGTCGGAGATGCTCAATTCCTTGTTAAGCATCAACAAATGAAGGATGCGAACGCGCGGCTCTTCCGAAAGCGCTTTAAAAATTCGCAATCCATAGTTTAAACTGATATTTTTGAGTCTCATTAGTAAGTTTTAACTTCGGGAAACGAAACAAAAGAAAATTTTAGCCGAATTTGGATTAAAATCGTTACCAAATCCAAGACCATCTCATCTTTGAATCCAATATTCGTGAAAATATCCTATTTACTTCCCTTTCTGCTCGCCTTTGGCATTTTTTTTAGCGCACAGGAGGCTTCTGCGCAAGATAGGCAGGAAAAAAAAGTCATTCAGCTTTCTGGGATTATCTTGAATGCGGACAGTACGGATGCTGTACCGGGCGTAAATATCTACGTGCCGAAGAAGGGTAGGGGGACGGTTTCCGGACGCTTTGGCTACTTTTCAATGCCGGTTTTGGAAGGAGATACCATCCTATTCACCTTTATTGGACTTAAAAAACAGAGCTTTACTGTACCGAATAAGGTGGATGATGACCGGATTTCGTTGATTTTGACCATGGAGGTAGATGAAATCGCTCTGGCAGAAATTGAGGTAGTTCCCTATCCTACCGAAGAAGAATTTAAGCAAGCGGTGCTTGCTATGTCCGTGGTAGATCCCATGGTGGTGAGCAGGTCCAACATGAGTCCGGAAATGCTCCTGCGCTGGGCAGAGTCCATGCCGGCTTCGGGCAACGAGAATTTCCGCTCCTTCCAGGAGGGTCAGCTACTTCAGAATAATGATATTTACGGGCCTAGGCCGCTCCGGATATTGGACCCATTTGCCTGGTCGCAGTTCATTCGTTCCATCAAGCGAGGCGACTTCAAGAGCAAGTAGCAGGGCGTGATTTTAGTTTTTCTGTAATTATTCAATAAATCCTCGCTAAAGATTTGGTCAAATTTATTTAAAAGAATATCTTTGTGCCTCATTTCGAAAAAGCAAAAAAATAAACTAGCCATAGCATGAGAAGCGATATTCACCCAAACTACAGAGACGTCATTTTCTACGATACCTCTAGTGAGTTCAAGTTTTTGACCAAGTCTACAATCGAGACCAACGAAACCATCGTTTGGGAAGATGGTAACACTTACCCGGTGTACAAAATCGAAGTAAGCTCTGAGTCTCACCCCTTCTACACAGGCAAGAAAATGCTTTTGGATACTGCAGGACGTGTGGAGAAATTCAACAAGCGTTACGCGAAGAAGTAATTTGGACTTTCGTCTATCGAAAAAGTCTCCCGGAGCATAGATTCCGGGAGACTTTTTTATTTTTGTTTTATGAACAACCTGCTTTTGTTTGACGACCCTGCGATTCGCGGTTCGTTGCTCCCCTTTACCTTTACCCGGCCCGTGGCTGACCTTCGTGTCGGTATCGTGAAGGTTTACGAAAAATGGGAAAAACGTTCAGGAGCCACCGCTACTTTTTGGACGCAAGATTACCTGCAAGAAAAATTCCCTAGAGCCCAAGGAGAGAGCATGGCCATTAACGGTTCCTGGCTTCCCGATGCCGATTCTTGGGGCCATGTGTCCTCCCTAAAAGCAGACGAAGCCTTATTTTTTGGAAAAACCCTGCTTGCCACTTCCATTTCGGCAACAGAAAAAAATCTTGCTTTTGCTTCCAGCAAAAAAATCATCCAGCTGCAGCAAGAGCCTGTACTTCTTCAGAAAACCTGGCAGATTTTCCAGTTCAACGCCGCAGAGATCCGCAAGGATTTTCTCCTGCTCACCGCAGGTAGACTCTCCGAGCCTTTGCTGGATCCCTACACGCAGGTGTATGGTGCCGACCAGGTATTTATCGAGCCAGGAGCAAAGATCAAAGCTGCTGTGCTCAATGCCGAAGCGGGCCCGATCTACATCGGAAAGAATTCAGAAATTCAGGAGGGAGCTTTAATTAGAGGTCCTTTTGCCCTCTGCGAAGGGTCGACAGTAAATATGGGCGCCAAGCTACGGGGAGATACCACCATTGGCCCTTTTTCTAAGGTGGGTGGAGAGGTGTCCAACTCGGTGATCATGGGCTATGCCAACAAGGGGCACGATGGCTTTTTGGGCAACTCAGTCATCGGGGAGTGGTGCAATATGGGTGCTGACACGAATACCTCCAACCTCAAAAATAACTACGCAGAGGTCAAACTATGGGATTATACCAAAGGAGGCTTTGCCAATACTGGGCTCCAGTTTTGCGGCTTGATGATGGGAGACCATAGCAAATGCGGCATCAACACCATGTTTAACACTGGCACGGTGGTCGGCGTAGGAGCCAACGTATTTGGCGATGGCTATCCTCGCAATTTTATTCCTTCCTTTGCTTGGGGTGGAGCTGCTGGAATGACCACCTTTACGCTGCCCAAGTTTAATGAAACCGCCCAGGCAGTTTATGCCCGAAGAGGCAAGGACTGGAACCAAACTGAAAAAGACGTCTTGGAAAAGGTGTTTGAACTAACCAAGAGTTACCGTATTTGGGATAAAACTCCCTAAACCAACCGAGAATCCACCGACATGCAGTTTGCAGATATACCCGGGCTCCCGGAAACCAAAGAGAAGCTACTCAATGCCGTCAAGTTGAACCACTTGGCGCATGCTCTCTTGTTTCATGGTCCGGAGGGATCGGCTAACCTTACCTTGGCCCTTGCCCTAGCGAGCTACCTGTACTGTGAAGCCAAGACGGAGACCGATTCCTGTGGAACCTGTGGGTCTTGCCAGCGGGTGAATAAGTTGATTCTTCCCGATTTGAATTTCGCATTCCCTGTGGTGGCCTCCACCAAAGAGGAGGAGGGTGAAACGGAGGACAAAGACGGAAAGTCCGATCCGGTGGGCAATTGGCGGAAGTTTGTGTTGAGTCAGCCTTACGGCAACATCCATGACTTCATTTACTACAATGGCTTTGAAAAAAAGCAGCTCAACATCACCAAGGCAGCAGCCAGAAAGATGATCCAGACGCTTTCCCTGACCTCATTTGAGGGAGGCTATAAGATCATGCTGATTTGGGCACCAGAATTTCTCCATCCCTCGGCGGCAAATGCCCTACTAAAAATTATAGAGGAACCACCTGCCAAGACGATATTCTTGCTGGTCACCTCCCAGGCCGACCAGCTGTTGACGACGATTTTGTCGCGAACCCAGAAGGTGCTTGTGCGGGCATTTTCAGACGAGGAAGTGAGCAATCACCTTGTGGAATCAGGCCGCTGTGAGGCAAAAGCTGCTGCTCAAGTGGCGATGCTTGCAGACGGCAATCTCCGTGCTGCCTACCGACTGATCGACCAAGTAGAAGACCAGACCATCCGACAGTTGAGGGATTGGTTTAGGCTCTGTGCAACCAAAAATCTAAAAGATATTTTTGCGCTCTCCGAAGACTTTCACAAAGCAGACAAGGAAGCGCAAAAGTCACTGATGCTTGCTGGCCTCAACGTGACGCGAGAGATTTTGCTCAAAAACCTCGACCTAGATCACCTGCTACGCACCACGGACGAGGACCGGGCTTTTATCAGTAATATCAGCAAAAAAGTCTTGACCGAAGACCATGCCGTGACGCTGTATGGTTCCTTCAACGACGCCCACTACCACCTGGAACGGAATGGCAATGCCAAGATGATTTTTACCGACCTGTCCATGGAGATTCTACTCATGATGTCCAAAACCTAGGTAGGCCCGCATGAAGATCCTTGGTAGAAAAGAAAAGATTACGCTGTCTGAATTAGGACTGAAAGGAGTGGGAGCCAAGCTCGATACTGGTGCCTATACCAGCAGCCTGCATGCCGAAGAGATTCGGGAAGAGCTACTCGAGGGTAAGCAGGTGCTGAGTTGTAAAATCCTCCGTCCTAGCCACAAGAAGTTTACCGGGGTCGTCCTTTATTTTGATTCCTATAGAAAAAAGACGGTAAAAAATTCCTTCGGCCAAGCAGAGAGTCGTTACGTGATCGAAACCAGGATTCGAATTGCAGGAGAATCCTTCCGAGCGGAGTTTACGCTCACAGACCGATCTAGCATGAAAAACTCCATTCTGCTCGGGAGAAAAATATTACGGGGGAGATTCCTGGTAGATGTATCAAAGACCAACTTGGCAAAAGCTTACCGCAGAAAAAAATGAAAATTGCTGTCCTTTCACGAAATCCAAAATTGTTCTCTACCCGAAGGTTGGTGGAGGAGGCGCTGAAGGCTGGCCATGAATGCGTTGTGGTAGACCATAGCCTTTGTGACTTGATCATCGAGCAGGAGGGGCCTTCTATTATTTATAAGGGACAGAAAATTGAAGGCATAGATGCAATCATTCCCCGCATCGGGGCCTCGGTTACTTTTTACGGTACGGCTGTGGTACGTCAGTTTGAACTCATGGGTGCTATTTCGGCGGTTACTTCGCAGGCGATTGTTCGAAGCAGGGACAAGCTGCGTAGTTTACAGATTCTTTCAAAAAATGGTTTGGGAATGCCCAAAACAGCCTTTACCAATTTTTCCAAAGGGGGAGAAAAGCAGCTTATCGAGCAGGTGAGTGGTGCTCCCGTCATCATCAAGCTATTGGAAGGAACGCAGGGATTGGGTGTTGTGTTGGCCGAAACCAAGAAGGCAGCCCAGTCGGTGGTGGAGGCGTTTCACGGCCTCAAAGCCCGAATCATTGTGCAAGAATACATCAAAGAAGCAAAGGGTGCCGACATCCGTGCTTTTGTGGTCAACGGCAAGGTGGTTGGTGCCATGAAGCGTCAGGGCGCAGAAGGGGAGTTTCGCTCCAACCTGCACCGTGGAGGCGTGGCCACAGTCATCAAGTTGAGCCGTGCTGAAAAGCAGGCGGCCCTCAATGCCGCAAAAGCATTGGGCTTGGACGTGGCAGGGGTAGACCTACTCCAGTCTGATCGTGGACCCTTGATTCTCGAGGTAAACAGTTCCCCAGGTCTAGAAGGCATCGAAGGTGCTACTGGCATCAACGTGGCAGCCGAAATCATCAAGTTTGTCGAAGAAAGTGTCGCCAAAAAATCCTCTAAACGAGAAAAGCAGTGATAAATCGTCCTATAAAAATCGGTACTAGAGCCAGTAAACTTGCGCTATGGCAAGCCCATTACGTGGCGGATTTGCTGAAGCAGGCAGGCATGGACTCCGAGATTGTGCTGATCGATACCAAGGGGGACCAAGTGATGGAAGTGTCCATTGCCAAAATTGGTTCTAAAGGAGTGTTTACCCAGGAACTAGAGGAGCAGCTTTTGGATGGCCGCATCGATATTGCGGTGCATTCTGCCAAAGACATGCCCTCCACCTTGCCTGATGGACTTGCCCTCGTGGCTTTTACGCAGCGCGAGCAAGCTCATGATGTACTTGTTTCCCGCAAGGGGGGGATTTCCCTTTCCAACACAAATGCTCCACTTCTTTTGGGAACCTCCTCCACGCGACGCGTAGCTACATTGAAGCATTTTTACCCCCATGTGCAGACCGTGGATGTGCGGGGCAACCTGCAGACGCGCATTCGGAAGATGGAGGAGGGGCTCTGTGACGCCCTAGTGCTTGCCTATGCAGGAGTTTACCGTATGGGGTATGGGGAACTCGTTGTTGCCGACTTGGCGTTGGATGAATTTACCCCGGCTGTAGGGCAAGGATCCGTCGCCATTGAGTTGGCCACCCAACTAGATCAATCCCTTCAGCGGGCCATCATCGCTGCCTGTAACCATCTCGAAACAGAGGTTTGCCTGCGTGCCGAGCGCGCCTACCTCCGTGTGCTCGAAGGGGGCTGTAGTATTCCGGTTTTTGCGCTTGCGCAGCTGATCGAAGGAGAACTCCAGATCAAAGGGGGTATTGTGAGCCTGGATGGAAAAGAACGAATTTCGCTGCAAGTAGCTGGGCCAATCGAGCAGGCAGAGCAACTTGGTGAGCAGCTTGCTAGGGAAGTGCTGGAAGCAGGCGGAAAGAAAATTTTAGCAGATATCAAACAAAACCCTCACTAACATGATCAGAAAAGCACGGCTAGTACTCATAGCCCTTCTCTTGATGAGTTCCTGGGCCTGTGGCAAGGACAAAGATTACGTCATCACCATCACCACGCGCCACGGAGAAATGAAAGCCATCCTCTTTGACGATACGCCAGAGCACAAGGCCAACTTCCTTGCTTTGGCAGAGGAAGGCCGCTTTGACTCTACCTTTTTCCACCGGGTTATCCAAGGATTTATGGTGCAGGGGGGAGATGTGTTTGGTAAAGAAGGGCTACCCGCGCAGGAATGGCCCACGGTACCGGCTGAGATCCGGACAAACCGTGTGCATATCAAGGGGATGCTTGCTGCTGCCAGACAGGGTGATAACATCAACCCGCTAAAGAGCAGCAATGGCTCTCAATTTTACATTGTGCAGGGTAGAACCTACGAAGAGCTGGAGCTGACCACCGATTTCCCAGCCTTGCAAAAGGCCGTGTTTCAGTTTATGCTCTTGGAAAGCCAGCAGCAAATGAAGGAAGACTACAACCGTCTGTATCAGGAGGGGAAGTTGGATAGTCTCACCCAACTTTTACTTTCCAAACGGGATGAAATTGCCAAGACCTTATCCGTCAAGTTGACCAAGGACTATAGCCCAGCACAGGTTAAGGCCTATGCGGAACTGGGTGGTACGCCGCACTTGGATTTTGAATACACCGTCTTCGGACAAGTGATAAAAGGATTAGAAGTGGTGGATAAAATCGCCGCAGAGCCGACCACCAGGGAAGTGCCCAACCAGCCTGTGGTGATGAAGGTGTCGGTGGAAAAAATGTCTCGCAAAAAAATCGAAAAAGAATTTGGCTATGTCTACCCCCCTTCCGAGTAAATCAAAAATCCTCATTACAGGCGCCAATGGCCTTCTTGGGAAAAAGCTCGTGGAGCAGCTCGTAGCTGCCGGTGATGTAGAGGTCATTGCTACGGGTAGAGGGCCTTGTAGACTGACAGGGTCTGGCTACCGCTATCAGGTGCTCGATATTGAAAACTTGCAAGAGGTGGCAGACGTTTTGTTGGCCCTTCGACCTGAGGTGATCATCCACGGCGCGGCGATGACGCATGTCGATCAGTGTGAACTAAATCAAGCAGACTGCTACCGTGCCAATGTGCTTGCAACTTCCTATCTGGTGGCAGCGGCAGAGATGATCGGGAGTCACTTTGTCTTTGTATCTACAGATTTTATTTTTTCTGGTGAGGATGGACATAATCCTTATATCGAGGAAGCGCTGCCTGATCCAGTAAATTACTATGGGCAGACCAAATTGGAGGGGGAGGAACTTCTCAAGGGCTCTACCTTGAAATGGGCGATTGCTCGCACGGTCTTGGTGTATGGACTTGCCAATGACCTCAGCAGGTCAAACATCATCCTATGGGTCAAATCTTCGTTGGAGTCAGGCAAGCAAATTCAGGTGGTCGATGATCAAGTACGAACGCCTACGTTGGCCGAAGACCTGGCTGCAGGATGTATTTTGATTGCGGCGCAGCGGGCTACGGGCATTTTTAATATCTCCGGGGCGGAGTTGTTGACTCCTTATCAAATGGCTATGGAAACGGCCGACTACTTTGGATTGGATAAAAGCCTGATCAACCGCACCGATTCCACGCTATTTACTCAGCCGGCCAAAAGACCGATGAAAACTGGCTTTATCATTGAAAAGGCGGTTAAGGAGCTTGGCTTTCGCCCAAAAACATTCAGAGAAGGAATAGCGCTATTGTCGAAGCAAATTCAACTAGCCGAGCAGTAATTTGGAGATTAACTGGCTCAAATTTAATTCCGTACTCTGGCTTTAGTCCTGAGCTGATTTTTTGTGGATAAGCGAATGAATATCGTTAAATACGATTGTCTGCCTTGTTACCAATTAACAAAGGAAACAAGAGCTGAGGTTAACATAAATGAGCTTTCGACCGTGGACTACCGACTGTGAGCAATTATCCGTAGGAATTAACAGGTATAGTTAACCAATGGAATAATTGCGGATAATCATAAATTTTATTTTGGAATCCTTAAAAACCATGAATATTGAATAAAAAAATATTATAATATTTAATTTTATGTTTTTCTATATAAATGTTAAAAACATTAATTAACCTATAATTTATTAAATATTTACTTTAGTTAATTCTCGCTCACCCATTCGTTTGACTTTGCATTTTTTGCATACTGATTTAATTTTTTCATTTTTGAGAAATAATTGGGTTCTAAATAATTTAAATTATTTTTTTTAAGGGAATACGAATCAACTATTATGGACCAAAACAAGTATAGTAAAATTGCGGCGCTAAGTACGGTTATCGCAAACATGATTGGTGTTGGGGTATTTTCTTCGCTGGGATTTCAGGTAATTCCTTTTGAAAGTGGGGGCATACCTGATGGTTTCTCCATTTTACTTATTTGGCTTTTTGGAGGCTTGATTGCCTTGTGTGGTGCATTTACCTATGCTGAGGTTGCTACTACGTTAAAGAGAAGTGGTGGAGAATACATTTACTTAAGCAAGCTTTATCATCCAAGTATTGGTTTTGCGAGTGGCTGGATAAGTTTAGTTGTAGGTTTTGCGGGGGCGATAGCTTCTGCAGGCCTTGCTATTGGTAAGTATAGTGCACCTGCCTTAGGTATTGATGTTTCAAAAGGGATAGCTATCCTAGGCTATGATTTAAGCTACCAAAAAATTATTGCAATCAGCATCATTTTGTTTTTGTCACTCGTCCATTTGAATGGGGCAAAGACTGGTGGTTATGTTCAAAATATCCTGACCGCATTTAAGATTGGGTTAATCCTAATATTTTGTTTGGCTCCTTTTTTCGTCTCCAACTATATTGCCCCAGCAACTGCTGTTTTTTCACCCTCAGATACGAGCCTTTCGATTATCCTTAGCTCCTCATTTGCCTCAGCGCTGGTTTGGGTGATGTATGCTTATTCGGGCTGGAATGCTGTAGTATATATTGCAGACAACGTTGAAAATCCAGTAAAAACGATTCCTTTTGTGCTAATTGGGGGCACCCTAATTGTTACGTTTTTGTACGTTGTCCTAAATGCTTCCTTCATATCTGTGGCATCATTTGATGACATGGCCGGTCAGGAAGACATAGGAAATATTGTTGCTTTAAAATTATTTGGGTTGCAATTCGGCGCAATTTTTTCCGGTGTTTTTTCCTTTGCACTATTGAGTACAATGAGTGCGATGATAATTGCAGGTCCAAGAGTATCTGAACAAATTGGAAGTGATTTTTCATTATTCAAATTGATCTCTGTAAAGAGTAAAGGAGGAACACCTGTTTATGCAATCCTTCTTCAAGCGATAATTTCTATAGTTCTTGTTTTGTTTTCCACTTTTCAAGACCTAATTCAAACGCTTGGCATCACTCTTTCTTTCTTTTCTTTACTAACAGTAATAGGTGTATTTATCATTCGAAAAAAATACACTGCCGATGAGATACCTGTCAAAACTTGGGGTTACCCAATCACTCCAATAATATTTATCCTCGCAACACTTTGGATGATTATTAGTTTTGCAATGATGGATCCAATGAAAATATGGTATTCAGTGTTTACTATTTTACCAGGGATTTTAATTTATTTTGTAGTTCAAAAAAATAATAAATAGAGCGATTATGAAATTTCACTTTTCTACTAGTGTTAAAGCACTAGCTTTTTTCCTAGTATCGATTACTTTCTATTCCTGTAACCAAGGAGAACAAAAAGTAGAGAAAGTAGAAGAGGTTGTTGCTGTTGAAGCGCCCAAGCCACTTCCAAGTGTTTCTGAAGAATTCAATAGAACAGCCTTGTTTTTAGCAGGTGTTTCTCAAACTGATTCTAATTATTATTCACAACTGGAATCCAAAGAATTTTGGAAATCACACGTTGTTGAAATGAATGCTATCTGGAAAAAAGCGGAAGATTCTAGGTTGAATATCATCTCCTCTTGGAGAGATAAGTCATTGACTCCTGCTATTAATGATAGTCTTCCGTTGTACTATCCATTTTCTGGAGCTGACTTTCTGCATGCTTGGTATTTTTATCCAAATGCTCCACAATACCATTTGGTTGCATTAGAGAACGTGACCATGCTTCCTGATTTTGAAAAAATGAGCGAGGCGCAGCTTACAGAATACCTATCTAGTTTGAGAAATTCACTCAGAGACGTGATTGGTAAAAGTTACTTTATCACCATGCACATGCAGACTGATTTGAAGTCAGGTGATTATTCGGGGATCCTTCCACTTTATTATGTCTTTTTATCTCGTACGGGCCATAGGATTTTGAATTTGGAGACAATTTCAATGGATTCAACTGGTACACATCAGGTAAGTACAGATAAGAAATTTACTGGGGTTAGGATTAAGATGACCAAGGATGGGTTTACTGAGAAGTCGCTCACCTACATGAGATTTGATTTAGGAGATGACAACCTTAAGACCAACCAGCAGTACCAAAAGTGGGTAGCATCTTTGGGTGAAAAAAATGTGTTCCTCAAGGCAGCATCTTATTTGTTGCACTATAAATCTTTTGAAGAAGCTAGAAAAACAATTTTCTCAAATACGTCCAGTATTTTTCAGGACGACTCAGGTTTGGCTTACCGCTACGTAGACACCACCCAGTTTAATGTCAACCTATTTGGAGAATATACTCGTCCAATTAAAGATTTTGGAGACTATACCATTCAAAAAGATCTTGCGGAATTGTATGACAAAACCCCTGCAGAAAAAAGACCCCAAATCCCATTCCCTCTAGGGTACCACGTGGTAGCGGATAAAATTCAAAACCACCAACTATTTGTGCGCAAGAAATAAGGTTGCTTTTCAAAAGGAATAGCTCGACATGAATTCATTTCTCTCTAATCTTCTTTTTGTAGCCCCTATGTTATTAACTGTGGGAGAAAAAGGGGGTCTGGAGAGAACTGAAAAAACTCATGTTGATTTTGAATCAAAGTTGGCAAACTATGCCCTCCTGGAGAATAAGGTGTCGCAGGATACAGTAGTCAATGATTCTAGTGAGGTTATTTATGAGGCAGCCTTCTTTGACGACTTGTTGACCTCAGCAAACTTGTCCTGCGGTAGTTTGGATGATTCTACATCAGCAGAGTTAGGGTCCGGCTATTTAGTTTTAAAAAAAGGCTTTGAACTCGTAGAGTCAAACTTTAAAATGTCTGGTTCATGCTGGAGCTATGCAAATAAGTTATATGCGCTTGCAGGGTATACACAAACAAAAAGAAAGGTAGTGTATAGCGCGAAGAAAGGAACACTTATAAAGGATCCTTCGCTCATCTTGCCAGGGGATTGGCTTTACCATGTCAACTATTCATTTAGAAACGTAGAGCACAGTGCCATTTTTGTTTGCTGGAAGGACAAGGCAAATTTATTAGCGATTACCTTAAGTCATGTAGGCCAGAATAAGTATGCTGGAGGTAAATTCGGGGTGTATGATTTGAAGGGAGTCTACCAAGTAACACGTGCGATTGATTTGAACTAAAAATAGAATGCTCAACCAAAAAGTATAAGAAGAGATGAATACTAGATTGTTTAATAGTTGTTTAATTGCCTCCCTTTTTGTTCTTCTGGGGATTGGTGCCACTTCCTGTGGGTTTAACTCAAAAGGGTCTGAAAAAAGCGAGGGTAACGTAGTTGAAGAGGTGGCTAACGAGAAAAAGGTGGGTCTTCAAAAAGTAGCCGATTTAACTCAAGAACAAATTAGAGCCTACGCAAAAGTGAATTCCTGCTATTTGCCTTTGGTTAATGATAGCACCCTTTATCCAGACAAAAAAAGATCCTTTTTTACATGGAATGAGTTGTATAATGATTCATTAAAAAAAGAGAATCCTTATCGAAACCGATATATCGTTGGTGACTTTATGGTGCTCGATGAGCAGTTGCAGAACAGAGGTATTGAGGAAAAAAACCCAGACCTTCTTCAACTAATTGACTTTAAGAAATACGATGAAAAGTTTGTGACGCTCATGGATGAGGCAATTGATTCCAAGCCAAAGCAACTTGTATTGTTTGATTACATCAGAAAGAATCATCCAAGCGATAGCTCGGAATTGATCAATTTCTTTTTCAAAGTATGGCAGTATAAGACACCAGGAATTAATAACAAATTTTCTGTAATCAATAACAAGGCCTATGCCCTTGGACAAAAAGTGTGTTTGTGTGAAGCTGCAGAAGATACGTTGCGCTTAGTTTCTCAGTTTGCCATATCATCAAAAAGGCTAATGCCTTCTGAGCGTCGGGATGAAAATGGCAAGCTTTTATCTACCACCTATGTCCAGAATCTCCCCTTAGGCAAAGGAAGAAATTACTATGGTGCACAGTACCTGATTACGTCTAAGAATTGGGAGACGGCGAGAAAATACGAAAACCTAGATAAGTTCCATGACGAAAAGTTAGGTGGGGGAAATAACAGGGTGACCTTCTTTAAGTCGGGTGCTCAATTGCCAAACTTTTTATTGATGACTCCAGGAAAAGAATACCCCAAATCCATGCGGCAAAATGGGATACATGAGGTCGCCTTGGCTGGTCTTTCAAGGGGTATGCTTGGCGCTCCAAATAGCATTGGCTGTATTAGAGCTACGGATTTCGGATCGAAATTTATTCGTTGGTGGGTGCCTCAAAATGCCAAATTCTTCATTCTATATGCAGAAAACAGGTATTTTGCTGAATTGCCCATGCAATCATTAGATAAATACCTACCCTTCAAAAATGAAGTTGAAGGCAATGCCTTCAGAAAATGGCTCGTTGACACTAAACCATTGAAAGCGGCGCAACTTAATATCGACAAAGAAGGGAAGCACGACAATGGACATATTTTGGAAGCCTACAATTTGTATGGTAAAGATTACGAAGCGTTTAAATCAAACAAAAAATGAGTAGGTCTCTTTTAAAAATCCTTTTCCTTAGTGCGCTGTTCTTTTTAAGTCTGGAAACAGTAAATGCGCAAAGGAGGAGAAATACAGTACAAAGGGATACCATTTGGATTATGGATGGTAAGTATTATACCTATGATCCACTAAAAAAGGCAGCTCCCGTACTACCTACCGAACTGGTGGTTAATGATGTTAAACCGGTTAAAAAAAGGGACTATAGATCTTTGGTCGATTCCTTGAGTCAGCTACCTGCGTTTCCATTAAATGAAGATTCATTGGTGGCAGAAATCCTACTTAGGGATTCCGTGTTCAACTCAAGTTGGTGTACCACTTGTGTTTTCGAAGACAATGACAAAAAGGTAATGCCAGATACTGTCTTGATTGAGTTGATCAAGGATTCTGAAAAATATTTGTATAATCAATGGGGAACCTTTTTCTGGGGCTACGGACCTCGGTGGGGTAGAATGCACAGAGGACTTGATATTGGCCTAGTTACAGGAGATACCATCAGGAGTTCTTTTAATGGAATCGTGCGGTATGCTGAGTTTAATACAGGAGGCTTTGGTAATTGTGTAGTGGTACGACACTTCAATGGAATAGAGACCTTGTATGCCCACATGAGTAAGATCCTAGTTACCCC
>JBIIFN010000171.1:0-4590 GCA_044237325.1 Algoriphagus sp. | reverse complement strand
CACTTGGTGCTAACCTCCAAGATGATGCGTGAGCGCCTGACCTCTATCAATCCCTTGGTGATTTTGGAGGTACAAAAATATTTTCCAGAGGCCTGGAATTTGTTTGAGTCTTTCAAACAGGAAACCATTCAACAAGACTTAATCAAGGTGCTAGAGCGCGGTAAGGAGCTTGGCTATTTTAGAGCTGAGATAGATTCCCGTATCCTTGCTAAGGTGCGGTTGACCCAAATCACCTCAGCCTTTGACCCCAAGAGTTTTGCTGAAGCAGACTACAACTTAGTGGAGGAACAAATGATTGTCTTAGATCATTTCCTGCACGGAATTTTTACTGAAAAAGGAAGGCAGGATTACCTTTCTCAAAAAGACCTATTGAATTAAACCAACTAGTATATGAAAAAATACCTCCTCCTATTTGCTTTGGTAGGGCTAAGTGCTTCCCAGCTCGCTGCGCAACAGCTCGTGGAATTGAAGCTTGCTGATGCCCTTACCTATGCTTTGGAAAACAATCCGAGTACGAAAAATGCCCGATTGGAACTCCTAATTTCTAAGGCAACGATTAAAGAAACTACCTCCAGAGGTCTTCCTCAGATCAATGGGGCCTACAACTTGGATTACAATCCAAAAATCCCAGTGGTATTTTTACCCAATCAACCTCCATTTGGAGATCCCTCCAATCCAAGCGACGTAATCCCCGCACGATTTGGGGTCAGCTATTCTTCTGGATTGAGTGTGACTGTTTCTCAGATGATTTTTGACGGATCATTTTTTGTAGGTCTTCGCGCTGCCAAAACACTACTCGACCTGACTAACAAAGACTTGAAAAAGGCCGAGATTGATGTGGTTGAAAATGTGAAAAAAGCCTATTTCGGGGTTTTGGTAAACCAGCAGCGCATCCGACTTGCTGAAGCCAACCTGTCTCGAATTGATACCCTACTAAAAGAAACTACAGCGCTTCTGGAGGCAGGTTTTGTAGAGAAGCTAGATGTTTCCCGTGTGCAGGTGCAGCGCAACAATAGCTATACGCAGGTGCAACGAAGCCAAACCGGCCTAGACATCAGTAAGCAAATTCTAAAACTGCAGATGGGCATGCCGATGGAATATGAAATCACCCTTGCGGAGTCCTTGGAAGAATTGTCTCCCAAAGAAGAGACACTTGCGCTGCTTGGTGAAGAAGGTGCTGAGCGAATTGAATTGGAGCAAATGACTACACAGCTTACACTTGTTGGGCTTGATTTGAAAAATAACATGAGCCAGTACATGCCCAAAATTGATTTCATTGGAAATGCACGCAGAAGCGGTGCAGGAAATGAATTGGATCGGGTATTTAATAAATCCAACTGGTTTGGAAGCTCCTTAGTAGGCGTAAGCATGTCGGTACCTATTTTTGATGGGTTTGGTAAAGCGGCACGAATCCAGAAGAATCGGGTTCAAATTAATCAAATTGAAAACCAGCGCACCTTTTTGAAAGAATCCTTCAAAAACGAATTGTATGCTGCCAAGGCCAACCTCCGTAATGATCTCAACCTTCTAGAGGTTCAGGAAGCCAATATGAAGCTTGCTACCGAGGTTTACCAAATTGCCCGTATTAAATACAAAGAAGGGGTAGGGTCCAACCTTGAAGTTGTGGAGGCAGATGCCGCCTTGATTCAAGCAGAAATCAATTACCTCGGAGCCATCTACGATGGTCTTATTTCTAAAATAAATCTTGAAAAAGCTCTAGGCTTGTTAAAGCCTGATTTGACAAACTAAACCAACTCTTCCACCTCTATTTTATACCCATGAAATCAATCCTAAACTTCGCCACTTTGCTTGTCCTTTCTCTTGGGATAGCCTCCTGTGAAGGAGATGGCCTAGAAGCAAAAAAAGCTGAATTAGAAGCTTTGAAAGGGCAACTCACAGAAGTAACCAACCAAATCAAGGCCTTGGAGGCTGAGCTTGCTGCAGCTGATCCAGCTTTTGCCGCGGCAGCTAAGAAGCCATTGCTCATCACCACGGTGGCGGCTAGAAAAGGAGAGTTTACCCACTTTGTTGAAGTGACAGGCTCAGTGCTATCTAAAAAAAACGTAAACATCAGTGCCGAAACGATGGGTAGAATCCTAGACATCCCCGCCGTAGAAGGCATGCGCGTGAGTAAAGGTCAGGTTCTTGCGAGAATCGATGCCGAATCCATTCAGCGCAGCGTTGAAGAAATGGAGAATAGCCTTTCCTTGGCTAGGACGGTGTTTGAAAAGCAGGAGCGCCTCTGGAACCAAAAAATAGGCACTGAGATCCAATACTTAGAAGCGAAAAATCGCAAGGAAGGCTTGGAGAAAAGCTTGGCGTCTATGAAATCTCAGCTTTCAAAATCGGTCGTGCGAGCTCCGTTTAACGGAACCATCGAAACTGTACGCGTGAAGTTGGGCGAGTTGGTTCAGCCAGGATCCCAGATGTTTCAGTTTGTAGGCGAAAGTGACTTATTTATTGAAGCAGATATTTCCGAAAGTTACATCAGTGTGCTTGCTAAAGGTGACTCTGTTGCGATCACCTTCCCATCAATCAAGAAAACCATCACTACCAAAGTGTCTGCGACGGGTTCGATCATCAACCCAAACAACCGAACCTTCAAGGTGGAAGTATTCCTTCCTAATCTTCCAGAGGTAAAGCCAAACATGATTTCCGTATTGAAAATCCAAGATTATAAAAATAGTGCAAGTGTGGTCATCCCTGCACATTTGATTCTTGCAGACACCAAGGGTGACTATGTATTTATCGTAGAAAATGGAATTGCCAAGAAAAAATACGTGACTCGCGGCTACAGCTCCGATGATGAAACAGAAATCGTATCCGGCCTAGTAGGTACCGAGCTATTGGTAGACAAAGGCTTCCGTGAAGTAGGAGATAATTTTAGTGTGAACGTTTCGAAGCAGTAACCATGGAAACGCCTCAAAAATCCAATACCATCCGGGAGTTTGGCCTGTCCAGCTTCAGTGTGGACAATTCCACCTCGGTCATTATCCTAACCCTCATCATTACGGTGCTGGGCTTGGGTGCCTACCGGACCATGCCTAAGGAGAGTTTTCCCGAAATCGTCATCCCTACTGTATACGTGGGTACACCCTATCCAGGCAACTCGCCTGTGGATATGGAAAACCTAATCACGCGTCCTATTGAAAAACAATTGAAGTCCTTGAATAATGTGAAGGACATCAAGTCGACTTCAGTGCAGGACTTTTCTTCTATTGTGGTAGAGTTTACGCCTGGAGTGGAACTTGCTAAAGCTATCCAAGATGTAAAAGACGCGGTAGACAAGTCAAAAAGTGAATTGCCTACAGATCTCGATCAAGACCCCAATGTGCAGGAGGTGAACACTTCCGACTTTCCAATCATGAACGTCAATATTTCTGGTCCCTACTCGGAGCAGGAACTAAAGCGCTATGGCGAGTACTTAGAAGATGCAATTGAAAAGTTGCCTGAAATCTCCAAGGCAGATCTTGCCGGTACGGTAGAGCGTGAGATTCAAATCAACGTGGACCCCTACAAAATGGAGTCTGTGGGCGTGAGTTTTGGAGATATTTCCGGCGCCATTCAAAGTGAAAACGCGACCATTTCTGGAGGTAGTATCAAAAATGGAGATTTTGAGCGTACCCTTCGTGTGGATGGGGAGTTTACTTCTCCTGAAGACTTGCTTAGCATCATCATTAAGACCGACCAGCAAAAAATCGTCTATCTAAGAGATGTGGCTGAGATTAAAGACACCTTCAAGGACCGCACCTCGTATGCGAGAAGCAAAAATTTGCCCGTGATCACCATCAACGTGACCAAGCGAAGCGGTGAAAACCTGTTGGATGCTGCGGACAAAATCAAGGAGATTATTGAGACTACAAAAGCCAATCGATTTCCTGAAAATTTAGAGATTTCCATTACCAACGACCAGAGTAAGCAGACGCGTATCCAGGTGAGTGATTTGGAAAATTCCATCATTTTTGGAATTATCCTGGTGGTATTGGTGCTCATGTTCTTTATGGGCTTCCGTAACGCGCTATTTGTGGGCTCGGCAATTCCTTTGTCTATGTTCATCTCCTTTTTGGTGCTAGATGCATTCGGAATCACGCTCAACCTGATGGTGCTCTTTTCCCTAATCCTTGCGCTAGGTATGTTGGTGGACAACGGCATTGTGGTGGTAGAGAATATCTACCGTCTCATGCAAGAGGGTAAGCCAGCAGTACAAGCGGCAAAAGAGGGAGTAGGGGAAGTGGCTTGGCCAATCATTACTTCTACGCTAACCACACTTGCAGCTTTTCTTCCCTTGGCATTTTGGGATGATTTGGTGGGTGAGTTTATGAAATACCTTCCCATCACCCTCATCATTGTACTATCGGCCTCCTTATTTGTAGCCCTAGTCATCAATCCAGTGATGACGGCGATGTTTATGAAGATTGAGGACATGACCAAAGTAAAGCCGAAGAAAGGTTCTATTCGTGTAGCTGGCTTCTTGGGATTGCTTTCACTCGTGTTTTACTTGGCGGGCTGGAATTCACTGGGTTCGTTAGCTATAGTAACAGCGGTATTGACGTTGGTTTATGTATTTCTTTTGAGAAAATCCATTGGCTG